>DASQJO010000389.1:0-11044 GCA_035630955.1 Kineosporiaceae bacterium | reverse complement strand
CCCACCTCGACCCCACCGACCCGGTCGCGGGCCCGTCGGCGGAGACCGTCGTCCACCCGGCCCGGCGCGGGCACGGCTACGGCCGGCTGCTCGTGCAGGCCGCCCTGGACGCCGCCCCCGGCCATCGGCTGCGGCTGTGGGCGCACGGGGACCACCCGGCCGCCCGGGCGCTGGCCCGCTCGATGGGCTTCACCGAGGTCCGCCGGCTGGAGCAGTGGCGCCGGTCGCTGCGGGTGCCGCTGCCGGACGCGCCGCTGCCGCCCGGCGTCCGGCTGCGCGCCTTCCGCCCGGGCGCGGACGACGAGGCCTGGCTCGCGCTCAACGCCGCGGCGTTCGCCGACCACCCGGAGCAGGGGTCGTGGACGCTGGAGGACCTGCACGCCCGGATGGGCGAGGCCTGGTTCGACGCCGACGGCTTCCTGCTCGCCGAGGAGGACGGCGACCTCGTGGGCTTCCACTGGACGAAGGTTCATGGTTCACACCGGGACCACGACCACGCGCACGAGCCGATCGGCGAGGTCTACGTCGTCGGCGTCCGGCCCGACCAGCAGGGGCGCGGCCTCGGCCGCGCGCTCACCGTGGCCGGCCTGCGGTACCTGCGCGACCGGGGCCTCGGGACGGCGATGCTCTACGTGGAGAGCGACAACGAGCCGGCCCGGGCCGTGTACCGCGCGCTCGGCTTCACCTGGTGGGACACCGACGTCATGTTCCTCCGATCGCCGGGTACGGTGCCGCCGGACCAGTGAGTTCGCCGTCATCCCATGACACCATCGTTCCCATGACCACCCAGGCGACGACAGCGCTCACGTCCACGCCGGCGCGCACCCGGGTGGCCACCCCCCGACGGCGCACCACGGGCGGCGACGTCACACCCCTGGACGGCGTGCGGCGGGGCTCGGACCGCTTCCTCGACCGGGAGCTCTCCTGGCTGGCGTTCAACGAGCGGGTCCTCGAGCTGGCGCAGGACCCCGCGCTGCCGCTGCTCGAGCGCACCCGTTTCCTGGCGATCTTCGCCAGCAACCTCGATGAGTTCTTCATGGTCCGGGTCGCCGGCCTCAAGCGCCGCATCGCCACCGGCCTCGCCGTCACCGCGGCCAGCGGGCTGGAGCCGCGGGAGGTCCTCGAGGCGATCTCGCGGCGGGCGCACGAGCTGCAGGCGGCACACGCCGCGACCTACCGCGAGCAGGTCGAGCCGGCCCTCGAGGAGGCCGGGATCAGCCTGGTCCACTGGGGGCAGCTGCCGGAGGCCGAGCAGGAGCGGCTGCACGCCTTCTTCCGCGACCAGGTCTTCCCCGTGCTCACGCCGCTCGCCGTCGACCCGGCCCACCCCTTCCCGTACATCTCGGGCCTCTCGCTCAACCTGGCCGTGATCCTGCGGAACCCGGCGACGGAGACGCAGCACTTCGCGAGGGTCAAGGTGCCGCCGCTGCTGCCGCGGCTCATCGCCGTCGACGGCGACGAGCACCACCGGTGGCGCTTCGTGCCCCTCGAGGACGTCATCGCCGCCCACCTCGACCAGCTGTTCCCCGGCATGGACGTGCTGGAGCACCACACCTTCCGGGTGACCCGCAACGAGGACCTCGAGGTCGAGGAGGACGACGCCGAGAACCTGCTCCAGGCGCTGGAGAAGGAGCTGCTGCGCCGGCGGTTCGGGCCGCCGGTGCGCCTGGAGCTGGCCGAGGACTTCGACCCGCTCGGCCGCGCCCTGCTCGTCGACGAGCTGAAGATCGGCAAGGGCGAGGTCTACGAGCTCCCCGAGCCGCTCGACCTGCGCGGCCTCAACCTCATCGCCGACCTCGACCTGCCCGAGCTGCACTACCCGACGTTCGTGCCGCGGACGCACCGCCGGCTCGCGGAGGTCGAGTCGTCCAAGCAGAGCGACGTCTTCGCCGCGATGCGGGGGCGCGACGTGCTCCTGCACCACCCGTACGACTCGTTCTCCACCAGCGTGCAGGCCTTCCTCGAGCAGGCCGCCGACGACCCCGACGTCCTGGCGATCAAGCAGACGCTCTACCGGACCAGCGGCGACTCGCCCATCGTCGACGCGCTCATCGACGCGGCCGAGGCCGGCAAGCAGGTGCTCGCGCTGGTGGAGATCAAGGCCCGGTTCGACGAGCAGGCCAACATCAGCTGGGCGCGCAAGCTGGAGCAGGCCGGCGTCCACGTCGTCTACGGCATCGTCGGGCTCAAGACGCACGCCAAGCTCAGCCTCGTCGTCCGGCAGGAGGGCGGCGGCCTGGTGCGGTACTGCCACGTCGGCACCGGGAACTACAACCCCAAGACGGCCCGGCTCTACGAGGACTTCGGGCTGCTCACCTGCGACCCGCACGTGGGCGACGACCTCTCCCGGCTGTTCAACCAGCTGTCCGGGTACGCGCCGAAGACGGCGTACCGGCGGCTGCTCGTCGCGCCGAGGTCGCTGCGCAGCGGGCTCATCGACCGCATCGAACGCGAGATGGTCAACAAGGCCGAGGGCCTGCCCGCCGGCGTGAGGATCAAGGTCAACTCGATCGTCGACGAGGCGCTCATCGACGCGCTGTACCGGGCCTCCGAGGCCGGCGTCGATGTCGACATCGTGGTCCGGGGCATCTGCGCCATCCGGCCCGGCGTCCCCGGGATGAGCGAGAACATCCGGGTCCGGAGCATCCTCGGGCGCTTCCTCGAGCACTCCCGGATCTTCTGGTTCGGGGGCGGCGGCGAGCCGGTGGTCTACATCGGCAGCGCCGACATGATGCACCGGAACCTCGATCGGCGTGTGGAGGCCCTGGTGCGGATCAAGGACCCGGGGCACGTGGCGGAGCTCGGCGAGCTGCTCGACCTCTCCATGGACGACGGCACGGCCTCGTGGCACCTCGGGCCGGACGGCGCGTGGACCCGGCACGCGGTCGACGCCGAGGGCGAGCCGCTGCGCGACCTGCAGGCCTATCTCATCGCGACCAGGCCGCGCCGCCGCCCGAGCCGGAGCCGCTGAGGCGACGCCCCCATCGGCGACCCCCATGACGGTCGAGCAGGCGGCCGGCGTCCTCTGCTGGCGGCGGGACCCGTCCGCAGGCGGCGGGCTCGAGGTGCTGCTCGTGCACCGGCCGCGGTACGACGACTGGTCCTGGCCCAAGGGCAAGGTGAAGGACGGCGAACCGCTGCCGCTGACCGCCGTCCGCGAGGCCGCCGAGGAGGCCGGCCTGGACGTCGTGCTGGGCCGGCCGCTCGGCGACGTCTGCTACCCGCTCCCGAACGGACGGCCCAAGCAGGTGACCTACTGGGCCGCCACGGCGGTCGGGCACTCCACGGGTGCGGACGTGACCGACGGGGCCGAGGTCGACGGGGTCGCCTGGCTACCACTGGACGAGGCCGAGCAGCGGCTGACCCGGGAGTCGGACGTCGCGCCGCTGCGCGCGCTCCGGGGACACGCGGCCGCCGGCGCCCTCTCCACCAGCGCGGTGCTCGTCGTCCGGCACGGCACGTCGCGGCCGCGCGACTCGTGGGCACGCGCGGACGCCGACCGCCCGCTGGTCTCCGCCGGACGCCGGCAGGCCCGCGGGCTCGTCCCCCTGCTCGCGTGCTGGCGGCCTGAGCGGCTCGTGAGCTCGCCGTGGAAACGCTGCGTCGACACGGTCGAGCCGTACGGGGCGGCCACCGGGCTCGCCGTCCGCACGAAGGGGTCGCTGAGCGAGGACGGCGCGCGCCGCTCCCCCGGCCGCACCCGTCGCAACGTCCAGCGGCTGCTCGACCGCGGCAGGCCCGCCCTGCTCTGCACGCACCGGCCCGTCCTCGCCGAGGTGTTCGGCGTCGTCCGAGCCGCCTGCACCCCCTCCGCCGCGGCCGGCGTCCCCGACAGCAACCCGTTCCTGGCCCCCGGAGAGGTGCTCGTGGCCCACGTCGCCGCGGGCACGTGGCCCGCCCGCGTGGTGGCCGTGGAGCGCCACCAGCCGCCCTCATGAGGCTGGTAACCCTGCGTTCATCGCCGCGCTGACCTGTCGTCGAGAGCCGTGACTGCGCTGTTCACCGCGCGTTCACGACGTCCCGGCCATCGCTTCACCTCCCGCTTCTAGCGTCGGCGCGGGCGCCGGCCGCGCCCGTCCGGCCCGGCCTGCCTCCGCGGCCCGGACCAGGTGACACGAAGCGAAGGACACAACTGGAGTGAAGATCTCCCGGTCGGCCCGCCTCGGCGGCATGGCCCTCGTGGGCGCCCTGGCCCTGGCGGCGTGCGGCTCCGACAACAACAGCGGCTCGTCCACCGGCAGCGCCGGCGGTTCGAGCTCCTCCTCCGGAGCCGCCCTCTCGGGTTCGCTGAACGGCGAGGGGTCGACGGCCCAGAAGAATGCCATCGACGAGGTCGTCGCGACCTTCTCGCAGGCCAACCCGAACGCCAAGGTGAGCTACAACGCCACCGGCTCGGGCGCCGGCATCAAGTCGTTCACCGGTGGTCAGGTGGACTGGGCGGGGTCGGACTCGGCGCTGAAGACGGATCCGGGCGACGGGGGCGCGGTATCCGAGGTGGACGCGGCCAAGAAGCGCTGCGGCGGCAACGACGCCTGGAACCTGCCGTTGGTCGCCGGCCCGATCGCGGTCGCCTACAACCTCCAGGGCGTCGACACGGTTGTCCTCACCCCGTCGCTCGTGGCGAAGATCTTCCAGGGCACGATCACGACCTGGAACGACCCCGCCATCAAGGCCGTGAACTCCGGCGTCGACCTGCCCGACCAGAAGATCACCGTCTTCTACCGGTCCGACGAGTCGGGCACGACGGAGAACTTCGAGAAGTACCTCGCCGGTGCGGCGCCCCAGGACTTCACGGCGAAGCCGTCGAAGAAGTGGGCCGGCACGGTCGGCCAGGGTGCGGCCAAGTCCTCCGGGGTGGCCCAGGGCGTCAAGAGCACGCCGGGCGGCATCGGGTACGTCGAGTGGTCCAATGCCAAGGACAACAACCTCGGCGTGGCACAGATCGACAACGGCGGCGGTGCCGTCGAGCTCACGGCCGAGTCCGCGGGCAAGGCCCTCGAGGCGGCCAAGCCGGACGGCCAGGGCAACGACCTGAGGCTGAAGCTCGACTACGCCACGAAGCAGGCCGGCGTCTACCCGATCGTCCTCGTGACGTACGAGATCGTCTGCTCGAAGGGTACGGACGCGGCGAAGCTGCCGCTGGTCAAGGGCTTCCTGACCTACCTCGCGCAGGCCAAGACCCAGCAGGACCTGGCGGGCATCGGCTACGCCCAGGTGCCGGACTCGGTCCTGCAGAAGGCGACGACCGCCATCAACGCGATCTCCTGATCGCCCAGCCCATGAGCAGCATCACCGGTCGATCGGAACTCGACTCCCAGCCGTCGGGAGACCTGGCGGGCAGCACCCGGAGGCTGGGCGACCGCGTCTTCGCCGGGCTCTCGGTCGGCTCGGGCGTCTTCGTGGTCGTCGTCATCGCCGCGGTCGCGGTGTTCCTCATCGCCCAGGCGTGGCCGTCGCTGCGGGACGACAGCGTCGACTTCCTCACCAGTCGCACGTGGAACCCCGGCGGGAGCCCCCCGGCGTTCGGCGTGGCGGACCTGCTCTGGGTGACGGTCATCTCCTCGGTCGTCGCCATGGCCATCGCGGTGCCGATCTCGATCGGGGTGGCGCTCTTCCTCACCCAGTACGCGCCGCCCCGGCTCGCAAGGCCGTTCGCCGCGGCGGTCGACCTGCTCGCCGCAGTGCCGTCGATCGTCTACGGGCTCTTCGGCGCGTACATCGTGCTCGACTACCTGAGCTCGATCCAGACCGGGATCAGCACGGTGCTCGGCTGGGTCCCGCTCTTCTCCGGCGACAACATCATCCCGAACTCGATCTTCGCGGGCTCGGTGATCCTCTCGGTGATGATTCTGCCGATCGTCACGGCGCTGAGCCGGGAGGTCTTCGCGCAGACACCAGCGGCGCACAAGGAGGCCGCCCTGGCGCTGGGCGCGACCCGCTGGGAGGTCATTCGGACGGCGGTGCTCCCGTACGGGCGCCCGGGCGTCATCTCGGCGTCCATGCTCGGCCTGGGTCGCGCGCTGGGCGAGACGATCGCCGTCCTCCTCATCATCAACGTGGTGCGCGGCACCTTCCACTGGACGATCTTCACCGGCGGCGAGACGTTCGCCTCGCGCATCGCCCGGGACGCGGGCGAGTTCGACACGCCGGAGAAGACGGGGGCCTACATCGCCGCCGGCCTCGTGCTCTTCGTCCTCACCTTCGTGGTCAACGCCGCGGCCCGAGTCGTCATCGAGCGCAGGAAGGCGTTCACGGAGTGAGCACCGTCGCCTCCACCGACCGCGGCACCCGCCCCACGCCGCCGTCCGGCTCCCTGGTTCCCCAGATCAGCCGTCGCCGGGTCGCCGTGGACCGGATCGTCACGATCCTGGTCTGGGTGGCCTTCTTCCTCGCCGTCGTCCCGTTGGCGTGGATCCTCTGGACGGTCCTCAGCAAGGGTTTCTCGCTCGTCCTGGACTCGCACTGGTGGACCAACTCGCAGGCGGGCATCAGCCCGCGGCGCGAGGGCGGCGGCGCCTACCACGCCATCGTCGGCACGATCCTGATGGCAGTCGTGACCGCGGTCATCGCCGTCCCGCTCGCCGTGTTCACCGCGATCTACCTCGTCGAGTACGGCCGCGGCCGGCTCGCCCGCGTCGTCAGCTTCATGGTCGACATCCTCACCGGCATCCCGTCGATCGTGGCCGCGCTGTTCATCTACGCGGTCTGGGTGGGGGTCTTCAGGCAACAGCGGGTCGGGTTCGCGGTGTCCCTCGCGCTCGTCCTGCTCATGATCCCGGTGGTGACGCGCTCCACCGAGGAGATGCTCAAGCTCGTGCCGAACGAGCTGCGGGAGGCGTCCTACGCCCTCGGCGTCCCGAAATGGAAGACCATCTCGAGGATCGTGCTCCCCACCGCGCTGAGCGGCATCATCACGGGCATCCTGCTCGGGCTCGCACGCGTCATGGGCGAGACCGCACCGCTGATCATCCTCGCCCCGTACACCGCGTTCATCAATGTCGACCTCTTCGGCGGGAACATGGCGGCGCTGCCCACGCTGATCTACACGAACTTCGGCAACAACATCCAGCCCCAGCTCGACCGGATGTGGGCGGCGGCGCTGACGCTGATCCTGCTCGTCCTGGTCCTCAACATCGCCGGGCGGTTCGTCGCCCGCTTCAGCGCCGTGCGCCGCTGACCCCCTCCACCGCAGCGAACCCACGAAGGATCAACGAGATGGCACAGCGGATCGACGTCAAGGACGTCAGCATCTACTACGGCAGCTTCAAGGCGGTCGAGGACGTCTCGATGACCATCGAGGCGCGGTCGGTGACGGCGTTCATCGGGCCGTCCGGCTGCGGGAAGTCCACCTTCCTGCGGACCCTCAACCGGATGCACGAGGTCGTCCCCGGCGGCCGCGTCGACGGCACCATCGAGCTCAACGGCCAGAACCTCTACGCCGCCGGCACCGACCCCGTCGCCGTACGCCGCACCGTCGGCATGGTGTTCCAGCGGCCGAACCCGTTCCCCACGATGTCCATCTTCGACAACGTCGCCGCGGGCCTGCGGCTGAACGGCGAGCGCAACAAGAAGCGGCTGACCGAAGTGGTCGAGAAATCGCTGCGCGGGGCGAACCTGTGGGACGAGGTCAAGGACCGCCTCGCCAAGCCCGGTGCGGGCCTGTCCGGCGGCCAGCAGCAGCGGCTCTGCATCGCCCGGGCGATCGCCGTCGAGCCGCAGGTGCTGCTCATGGACGAGCCCTGCTCGGCGCTCGACCCCATCTCGACGCTCGCGATCGAGGACCTGATCTCGGAGATCAAGCAGAACTACACGATCGTCATCGTCACGCACAACATGCAGCAGGCCGCACGGGTCAGCGACCGGACGGCGTTCTTCAACCTGCAGGCGACCGGCCGGCCGGGGCACCTCATCGAGATGGACGACACGACGAAGATCTTCAGCAACCCCACCGAGAAGGCCACCGAGGACTACATCTCCGGCCGCTTCGGCTGACAGGGGCTCAGAGCCCGGCGAGCAGCAGCAGGGCGAGTAGCGCGGCCGCCGCGATCCCGCAGACCACCGGCGTCAGGACCCACGCGGCCAGGATCCGCCGCACGACGAGCCAGCGGACGTGCCTCCACCGGACCGGCCGGACGCCGCCCGCCGCCCCGGCGCCCGCGACGGCCGCCGTCACCGTCTGGGTGCTCGAGATGGGCGCACCCACGACCCCCGCGACGTAGAGGACGACGGCGGTCGTGCCCTGCGCCGCGAAACCGCCCAGCGCATCCAGGGGTGCCACGCGGCGGCCCAGGGTGCGGACCAGCGGCCACCCGCCGAAGGCCGTGCCGAGCGCGAGGAACACGGCGGCAAGCAGGCGGACCCAGAGCGGGACGACGTCGGGACCCTGCAGCCGGCCGGCCGCCACGAGCGCGAGGACGATCGCGCCCATCGTCTTCTGCCCGTCCTGCAGTCCGTGTCCGAGCGCGACGGCACCGGCGGCCACCGAGTGCGCGATCTTGAGCCGCCGCAGCGTCATCCGCCGGCTCCATCCGGCGGCCGCGCCACCCAGCGCCGCCACGGCCGCCCAGGCGAGCACCAGCCCCACGACCGGCGACAGCAGCGTGGGCACCACGACCTGCCCCGTCACGGACGCGCCGTCGACGGTCGCGCCGGCGACGAGCCCCGCGCCGACGAGCCCGGCGAGCAGGGCGTGGGACGACGACGTCGGCAGGCCGAGCCACCAGGTGAGCAGGTTCCAGCCGATCGCGGCGAGCAGCGCGGCGGCGACCATGCTGACACCGGCAGCCCCGGGCGGGACGGCGACGATCCCGCCGACCGTGAGCGCCACGTCGATGCCGAGCAGCGCGCCGAGGAAGTTCAGGACGGTCGCGAGCGCCAGCCCGAACCGCGGCGTGAGCGCCCCGGTGGACAGCGCGGTGGCGATCGCGTTCGCGGTGTCGTGCACGCCGTTGGTCCACGCGAAGACCGCGGCGAGCGCGACGGCGGCCACCAGCAGCCCGGACAGCACGAGGCGTCAGCTCTCGGCGACGGCGATCGTCTGCAGCGCGTGCGCGAGCAGCTCGAACGACTCCACCGCCGACCGGAACGACGACGTCACCGCGACCCGCCGAAGGAGCCGCCCGGCGTCGGTGTCCTGGTCGCCTGCCGCCGCCAACAGACGCCGGTGCGCCTCGCGGGCCTGCCGGGTGAGCCTGTTGAGCTCGACCGAGGCCTCCGTGAGCAGGTCCGGCTGCGGGACGCGGTGGACGGCGTCCTGCGCGACCTCCGCGGCGCGTCCGAGCAGCTGGACGAGCTCGGGTGCGACGTCCGGCAGGCCGTCCGGCTGGAGCTGGACGACGTCCTCGCCGGCGCCGGCCATGCGCTGCACGACGGTGCGCAGCGCCCAGGCGAGCCGGTAGACGTCGACCCGGTCGAACGGCGTCACGATCGCGGACGAGAGCGCGCGCAGGACGGCGGTGGCGCCGACCTCGGCCGCCTGGTCCGCGGCGCGCAGCTCGGCCAGGAGCTCGGGCAGCTGCTGCGGCGGCGCGCCGAGGAGCTCCGCCAGCAGCTCCGCCGTCCTCGGAAGCCCGCCGGCCAGGTCGTTCAGGAGGTCGCCGAAGCGCGCGTCCTCGCGACGCAGGCGGAACGGCACGTCGCCTCCCGGTGAACGGTGGATGGCCGCGCCGGATGCTACGTGACGAAGGTGAAGCACCTCGCCGTTCCCGACGCCCCGGTCATCCGGACGGAGACGCGGACTCCGACGGTGACGGGGTCGGCGAGGGCGACGGTTCCTGGGCGGGCGGGCCCTGCTGGCCGGGCGCGAGCACCGGCTCGCTGCCCGGGCGGATGACGGTGCGGTCGATGGTGACCGAGGCGAGGCCGAAGCCGCCGACCGCGATCTCGTCGTAGGCGACGACCTGCCCGGCGCGTTCGCCGGCGCGCGCGATGTACAGCAGCGTCGCGTCGAGCGGGACGGGCTTGCCGTCGGCGACCTGGTGCATGGTGTCGGACGTGATCCCGGCGCCGCCGGTGGAGCCCTCGATCATGATCCTGGTGCCGGAGGGGTCGAGCTTGACCGAGCGGGAGTGGAAGTGCCCGGCGAGCACGACCGGCACGTGACCGAGCAGCGGCGGCACCGCGTAGGGCTCGTGCACGGCGGCGACCGCGACGGGCTGCTCGGGGTGGGCCTCGTTCCAGGTCTGGATCACGTCGGCGAGCCTGCCTCCGGCCCGCACCTCGGGGTCGGAGGACGCCGCCCAGTCCGGGCGCGGCGAGGCCGAGGGGGACGCCGAGGCGCTCGGCGTCCCGCTCGACGGGACCGACGGCGAGGCGCTCGGCGGCGGGGCGGGCTTCGTGGGGACCGACGGGCTGGGCAGCGGGTCGATGGGCGCGTTGGCGTCCGGGGTGAACCTCGGGTCGCCGATGCCCGCGAGGACCAGGCCCTTGACGACCTTCACGCCGCCGTCGAGCACGATCGCGTTCGGGTTCTGCGCGACGGCGCGCTGGGTCCGCAGCGAGTCGTGGTTGCCCCGGACGAACACGTACGGGACGCCGACGTCCTTGATCCTTCCGAGGACGCTCGACTCGACCTCCGTGCCCCAGGTCGTGATGTCGCCGGTGTCGACGACCATGTCGACGTCGAACTGCTTCACCAGGCGCTCGGTGAGGTCGAACCCGAGCGGGTTGAGGTGAATGTCCGAGACGTGCAGGACGGCGACGACGTCGTCCGACGCCGAGACCACGGGCAGCCGGTCGCTCGTCGCGTAGAGGGTGGTGATGCCGCCGACGATGTCCGCGAGGCCGGAGCGGTAGGACTCGAGCCGGCGCATCAGACTCGACGCCTGACCTGCCACGTAGGGCGCCTGCCCGAGCAGGCCGGTGAACCGCGGCTGGGCGAACTTGTCCGGGTCGAAGGTCCAGGCGCCGACGCCGCCGACGACGGCGAGGACGACGGCGACCGCGCTCGCCACCTCGGCCGTCCGGCTCCAGCGCCGCCGGTAGACGAGCAGGGAGAGCAGTAACGCGCCGGTGAGGGCGCACAGCGCGGTCGTCCCGGCCGCCT
>DASQJO010000388.1:0-1745 GCA_035630955.1 Kineosporiaceae bacterium | reverse complement strand
CTAACCCCCTGCTTGCAAAGCAGGTGCGCTACCAGTTGCGCCACGCCCCCCGGAGGTCCCGGCAGGCGCCGGGGCCCGAGGTCGGTCCACGATCACTTGACCGGGTCGGTGACCTCCGCCCACAGGGCCTGCTCGGCCCGGTCGGACTCGACCTTGCGCCACACCGCGAAGCCGGCGGCGGCGAGGAGCACGAGGGCGAAGAGCTTCTTCACGACTTCCTCCAACAGCGCCAGGACCAGCGGCGGAGGCTCCCACCGCAGTGTGCGAGCCTACCCCAGGAGCTCACAGGGCGGACGCCGCGTGCCGCCCCGACGACCGCCCCGAGAAGATGCACCCCCCGAGGAACGTCCCCTCCAGCGCGTTGTACCCGTGCATGCCGCCGCCGCCGAAGCCGGCGACCTCGCCCGCGGCGTACAGGCCGGGGATCGGCTCGCCTGTGAGGTCGAGTGCTCGCGAGTCGAGGTCGGTCTGGATCCCGCCGAGCGTCTTGCGGGTCAGGATGTGGAGCTTGACCGCGATGAGCGGACGGGCCGCCGGGTCGAGGATGCGATGTGGCGCCGCCGTCCGCCCGATCCGGTCGCCGAGGTAGCGGCGTGAGTTCCGGATGCCCTGGACCTGCGCGTCCTTGCCGAACGGGTGCTTGATCTGCCCGTCGCGCTCCTCGATCTGGCGCCGGACGGCGGTCGCGTCGAGCAGCGGCTCGTCGGTCAGGGCGTTCATCTTCGCGACGAGCGTCTCGAGGTCGTCGGCGACGACGAAGTCCGCACCCCGAGTGAGGAAGGCCTCGACCGGAGCCGGCGCGCCCTTGCCCAGCACCCGGTCGCGCAGGAACGCACGGCGGTCCTTGCTCGTGATGTCCGGGTTCTGCTCCGACCCCGACAGCGCGAACTCCTTCTCGACGATCTTCTGCGTCAGCACGAACCACGAGTGGTCGTGGGCGGCGAGGTCGGGCGTCGCACGCAGGTGACGCAGCGTGCCGAGGGTGTCGTAGCCGGGCAGGTAGGGGGCGGGCAGCCGCCGTCCGAGCGCGTCGAACCACATCGAGGACGGCCCGGGCAGGATCCGGATGCCGTGCTGCGGCCAGATCGGGCTCCAGTTCCGCAGGCCCTCCGTGTAGTGCCACATCCGGTCCCGGTTGACGAGCCGGACGCCGGCGTCCGCGGCGATGTCGAGCATCCGGCCGTCCACGTACGCCGGGACGCCGGTGACCATCGACGCGGGCGGCGTCCCGAGCCGTTCGGGCCAGAACCGGCGCACCATCTCGTGGTTCGCCCCGATGCCGCCCGTGGTGAGGACGACGGCCTGCGCGCGGAGCTCGAAGTCGCCGACGACGTCCCGGCTCGACGGCGCGCCCCGGGGGACGTCGTCCGCCGCCAGGACCGCCCCGCGGACGCCGGTCACGACGCCGCCGGAGACCACGAGCTCGTCGACGCGGTGGCGGTGGTGGAAGCGGACGAGCCCACGCGAGGCGGCGTCCAGGGCACTGCGGACGAACGGCTCGACGACACCGGTGCCCGTGCCCCATGTGACGTGGAACCGGGGCACGGAGTTGCCGTGGCCGCCGGCGCGCAGGTCGCCGCGCTCGGCCCAGCCGACGGTGGGCAGCCAGCTGAGCCCGAGTGAGGCGAGCCAGGCGCGCTTCTCGCCGGCGGCGAACTCGACGTAGGCGCGCGCCCACCGCGCGGCGAGCGCGTCCTCGTCGTCGAGTCGGTCGAACTGGGCGCTGCCCTGCCAGTCGCTCCAGG
>DASQJO010000387.1:0-2471 GCA_035630955.1 Kineosporiaceae bacterium | reverse complement strand
GACGGACATCACCGAGGACGTCGTCCGGGACGCCGCGCTCGCCGTGGGGTGGGTCGACGTGAAGGTGGCGGCGGTAGATCACGTATGGTCGGGTCTGTGCCTGATGCGCCGCACGAGCGGGTCGTCGAGGTCCGGGGGCTGACCAAGCGGTTCGGCACGGTCACGGCGGTGGACGACCTCTCCTTCACCGTGCAGCCCGGACGCGTGACCGGCTTCCTCGGGCCCAACGGGGCCGGCAAGACGACGACCCTGCGCAGCCTGCTCGGGCTCGTGACGCCGACGTCGGGGACCGCGACCGTCGGCGGCCGCCGCTACGCCGACCTCCCCGACCCGCAGCGGGCCGTCGGCGCCCTGCTGGAGGCGAGCAGCTTTCACTCCGGGCGCACCGCGCGGAACAGCCTCCGCGTCACCGCAGGCCCCGCGGGGATCCCGGAGACCCGGATCGACGAGCTCCTCGCGCTCGTGGACCTCACCGAGGCCGCCGACCGGCGCGTCGGCGAGTTCTCGCTCGGCATGCGGCAGCGACTCGGCCTCGCGCAGGCCATGCTCGGCGACCCCGGCGTCCTGGTGCTCGACGAGCCCGCGAACGGCCTCGACCCCGAGGGCATCGCGTGGCTGCGGACCTTCCTCCGCTCGCTCGCCGCGCAGGGCCGGACGGTGCTCATCTCCAGCCACGTGCTGAGCGAGGTCCAGCAGACGGTCGACGACGTCGTCATCGTCGCCCGGGGCCGGCTGGTCCGGTCGGGATCGCTGGCGGAGCTCTCCGGCGGCGGCGCCGTCCGGGCCGTGACGCCGCAGCCCGCCGAACTCGTCGCGGCGCTCGCGGCCGCGGGCGTCGGGGCGCGGGCTCCCCGGCCCGACGAGGTGCTCGCCACCGGCACGACGCCGGCCGCGGTCGGGCACGTCGCCTACACCGAGGGCGTCGAGCTGCACGGGCTCGCGGCCTCGGCGAGCGACCTGGAGTCGATCTTCCTGCAGCTCGTCGAGGGCCCGCCCGCCGCACAGCTGCCGCCGCCACCCGCCACGCCCGCCACGCCCGCCGGGCCCGTGGCACCTCCGCCACCGCCGGCCCCGACGACGGAGGTCGCCCCGTGAGCGCCGTCACCGCATCGGCCCTGCCTGCCAGGCCCGGCGGCGCCGGCTTCGGCCGGATCGTCGCGACCGAGCTCCTCAAGCTGCGGACCACGCGGGTCTGGTGGGGCCTGCTGCTCACCGGCGTCCTGCTCGCGTTCCTGCAGGCCGGGCTGCTCGCGGCGACCGCGGGCCTCGCCCTCGGCCAGGGCGCGGTCCCGACGCCGCCGCCGACCGATCCCGCGATGCTGCGCACCATCTACACCGGCGGCCTCAGCTACGGCTACGTCGTCACGCTGAGCCTCGGCGTCCTCGGCATGGCCGGCGAGTACCGGCACCAGACGATCACGCCGACGCTGCTCGCCGTCCCCCGCCGCACCCGGCTCGTCGCCGCCAAGCTCGTCGCCTACCTGATCGCCGGACTCGGGTACGGCATCGTCTTCGTGCTCGCCGGCGCCCTGATCGGCGCCGTCGTCCTCGCCGCCCGCGGGTACCCGCTCGGGCTCGGGGCCGAGGGCGTCGTCCGGTCGATGCTGCTCGCCATGCTCGCGTGCGCGATCTGGACGGCCTTCGGCCTCGGCCTCGGAACCTTGATCCGCAACCAGATCGTCGCGCTGCTCGTCGGCATCGCGTTCGCCGTCCTGGCCGGGCCGCTGCTCGCCCTCGCGCTGCAGGCGGCGCACGCCGGCGCGGTCGCGCAGTACCTGCCGAACCAGGCGTCCGCGGCGCTCGTCCAGGGCACGAACGGCGGGATCGAGCAGACCCTGTTGCCATGGTGGGGTGGCGCGCTCGTGCTGCTCGCCTACGCCGTCGCCTTCGCGGCCGTCGGGGCGGCGCTCACCACGCGCCGGGACGTCACGTAGGAGTCGGTGCGTTCGCTCCGTCGCCGGTTCCCCCCTCGCACAGCGGTCCCGGCAGGCTCGCCCGAACCGGCGACGGGACGGTCCGCCGGACAGCCGGCGACCCGCCGGGGAGCGTGCGCGGGGCCGGATCCGCGATCCGCCGTCGGGTTAGGGTGGACGCACCAGCCGGACGAAGTCTCTGGGCAGATCTGAGCACTGGAAGAAGGCGTACGCCGTGGCGCAGCGACCCACCCCCGACCACGCGGAGTTCGGTCCGAACGAGTGGCTCGTCGACGAGCTGCACGAGCAGTACCTCGCCGACAAGAACTCGGTGGACCCCGCCTGGTGGGAGTTCTTCGCCGACTACCAGCCGTCGGACAACCCGAACGGCCAGACCCAGTCGAGCCGCTCTCAGGAGCCGAACGCGGCGCCCGCTGCGAGCCGCCCCGCCGAGACCGTCGAGACCGCCGAACCGTCCCCCGCAGAGCCCCCCGCACCGTCCCCTGCACCCTCCCCTGGACCCTCCGCCCCGGCCTCGGCCGTCCCCGCACAGAACGG
>DASQJO010000386.1:0-9401 GCA_035630955.1 Kineosporiaceae bacterium | reverse complement strand
CAGGAACGGCACGAGGCCGGCGCGCCAGGCAACCACGGAGGGGTCGCGGGAGCCGTCGACGAGCACGCCGGTCCTCGCGTAGGCGGCGACGTCGTGCGCGCCCTCCGGGTCGAGGACGAGACCCGCGGGCCGGACGGGGCGGCGCACGGTCACCCAGCTCGGGCGGTCGGGGTCGCGCCGCCCGTCGAGCGCGGGCACGACGTCGTCGGTGTGCTCCAGGGACAGCACCTGGACCCCGGGCGGAACCGGGTACCCGGCGACCGGTGATCCCGCCGTCAGCACGTGCGTCACCGTGAACCGCGACCGGAACGAGGAGTCGGAGGCGAGACCCGCCGCCACCATGCCGCCGAGGCTGTGCCCGGCGAGCAGGACCGGCTCGCCCCGGCGGGCGCCGGACGCCGCCAGCGTCGCCTGCACGACCTCCCCCGCCGCCGCCACGCGGCCGGCCATCGACGCGACGTCGCCGCTGAGGTCGAAGGGATCCGTCCCCGCCATCGGCGACCAGTGCTGCGTGCCGGGGATCTCCACCACCCACGCCCGCCGCCCGTCCGCGTGCACGACGCGGAGCACGCGCACCGTGCCCGGGGCCGAACCGCCGTCCGGGTAGCACGACGCCACTCCACGGATCAGGTCGGCGACGCCCGACGGGGCCGCGACCCGCGCGGGCGGACCCGCCGCGACCACCGCGTGCCCGTCGTGGAGGAACGGCGTCCCCGCCGTCGCCAGCCCGATGCCCTGCGCCGCCTGCCGGACCGTGCCCGGCGCCGCGCCCGCGACGAGCTCCACCGTGGCCGCGAGGCCGATGCCCGCGCCGTCACCGTCGCCGGCGGACCCCAGCACCGGCACGGACCAGGGCACGGCGCCGACCGCGGCCAGGGCCAGCGTCCCGACCCGCGCGAGCTGCCCGGCGCGCGCGCGGAGGAACACCGCCTCCTCGGTCGCGGCGGTGGCGACGGCGGCGGCACGCAGGCGCACGCCGAGGAGGTCCAGCCGGGCGGCCGCGGGGGCCAGCCCCGAGATGCCGAACGCGGCTCCCAGCAGGGCGCCCTCCGCGGTGGCCCAGGTCGCCGGGGAGAGCGCCGCCGTGAGCAGGAGGTCCGGCGCCGTGGCGACCGCGCCCAGCCGCAGCCCGAGGTCGCCGAGCTGCGCCCCGGCCCGCCCGAGCACGTGCGCGGCGCGCTGCATGTCGTCGGTCCGGGCCCGGATCCCGCCGACGCCGCCGCGCACCTCCAGACCGTCGAGCCCGCTCACGGGAGCAGCCGCCGGACGATGCAGCCGACGACGCCCGCGGCGTCGGCAGCGGCCGAGGCGATCGCCTCGACGGCGAGGGCGTGGGCGAGCAGGGCCGCGGCGGCGGCGTCGACGGCGCCCGCCGCCGCGAGAACGGCGTCCACCTCGGCGTGCAGCTCCGCCCGGAAGGCCTCGGCCGCCACCGACTCCCAGTCGGCGTCCGCGGACCTCCGCGTCCAGGTGGCGACCGCCCGCACCTCGTCGGCCAGCGCGGCGGCCTCACGGGCCCTCGCCCGGGCGGCGTCCCCGTCCACCCACCCACCTCCCCGGGCGCCCGGGGAAGGGACGCCGCGGGAAGGACGCTAGGGCCGCGCCCGGCGCGGCCGGTGAGGTCGCCGCCCCGCCTGTGCACGGCGGGGCGACCGGGCGGCGGCTGTGGACGCCGTCGACAGGAACGCCGAGGTCAGGGCAGCGGCACGCCGTCCCGGGTCGCCGCGGGGTTCGGCTCCACGGCGCCCCAGCGCAGCAGCGCCGCGGCGCCGTCGGGGACGTCCTGGCCGGCGTCCTGCACGAGCTGCACCTCGGCGTCCGTCAGCACCGCGGACCGCAGCAGCGCGAGATCCGCGGGAACCTCGATGCCGTCGCCCTCCCAGGTGCGCGGCCCGCCGGGGAGCGCGAGGTCGTGCGGCCCCGGCCCGACGACCAGCAGCCGCTCCCGCAGCGCCGGAGGGTCGAGCAGCAGCACGGCGACCTGCCCCTGCTGGAACGCCGCGACCGTCCGCTCGACGTCGACGGCGGCGGTGCCGGTCTGCGTGCCGTCGTGCATGGGCTCGCGCGCGGCCCGCAGCCGCTCCAGGACCGCGTCGACGTCCTGCGTCACGCGCGCGACGACGGCCTGCTCGACCGCTTCGTCCAGCGCGTCCTCCGAGGCGCCGGCGGCGCGGACGTCGCCCTCGACCTCGACGACCTCGTAGCCCTGCGGCAGCGCCTCCGTGACGAACGTGCGGGCGCGCTGGTCACCGGCCAGCACGAGCAGCGTGGCGCCGTGCTCCTTCGCCTTCTCGTCGACGAGCGCGGCGACCTGCTCGGCGTTCTTGCGCCACGCCTCCTCGGTGCTGTGCTGGAAGCGCAGGTGCGACCACCCGCCGCCCCCGAACTTGTGGACGTGGCTGGTGCTGCCCTTGACCGTGGCGCTCTCCTCGGGCCGGGCGTCGAGCTCGGTGAAGACGTCGACGTCCGCGCCCACCCGGTCGATGCGCGCCACGACGAAGGCCACCTGGGCGCGGTCGGCGGCCACGAGCGGCTCGACGTCCGGCAGCTGGCCGAAGGCGACCTGCCCGATGCCGTCGGGCGGCGTGTCGGCGACGATCTCGTCCAGCACGACGCGGCCCCCGCGCGCGACGAGCAGCCGGGACGACGGGTCCGGCCGGCCGGTGGGCGCTGTCGCGGCGGGGGCGAGCGCCTCGATGTCGGCGTCCGGTGCGCCGGCGTCGCGCAACCGGTCCGCGAGGTCCTGCCAGCGCAGCCGCACCTCGTGGTCGCCGTTCTCCTCGCCGCGGCCGGCGTCGATCCACACCGTCGTCGTCGGCGCGGCCTCGGTCAGGACTGTTCGCAGGGAGTGGAGATTCATGCATCTGCGGTACCCCTGCCGCTGGGTGCTACACCTCGACGGCCACCGCCGAGCGGACGGCGCCGACCAGCTCCTCGACGTCCTCCTCCGTGGTGTCCCAGGAGCACATCCACCGCACCTCGCCGGTGCGCTCGTCCCACACGTAGAAGCCGAACCGCTCCAGCAGCGGCTGGACGACGTCGGGCGGGAGCAGCGCGAACACGGCATTGGCCTGCACCGGCCGGGTGATCTCGACGTCCGGCAGACCGCGGACGGCGTCGGCGAGCCGGCGGGCCATCGCGTTGGCGTGCGCCGCGTTGCGCAGCCACAGGTCGCCCTCGAGCAGCGCGAGGAACTGTGCGCCGAGGTAGCGGCCCTTCGACCCGAGCTGCCCGAGCTGCTTGCGGGCGAACGCGAGCCCCTCGCCGAGCCGGTCGGGGCGCAGGACGACGACGGCCTCGGCTCCCATCAGCCCGTTCTTCGTGCCTCCGAGCGAGAGCACGTCGACGCCGCAGTCCGACGTCGTGACCGCGAGCGGGACGCCGAGGGCGGCGGCGGCGTTCGCCAGCCGCGCTCCGTCGAGGTGCAGGATCATGCCGCGGGCGTGCGCGACGTCGGCGAGCGCGCGGATCTCGTCCGGGGTGTACAGCGTGCCGAGCTCGGTGGACTGCGTGATCGAGAGAGCGCCCGGCTGCGTGCGGTGCTCGTCGCCGACGCCGGTGATCGAGGCCTCGACGAGCTCGGGCGTGAGCTTGCCGTCCGGGGTGTCGATCTCGACGAGCTTCACGCCGAGCAGCCGCTCCGGCGCACCGCACTCGTCGACGGCGATGTGTGCGCTCGTCGCGCAGACCACGTGCTGCCACGGCTTCAGCGCGAGCCCGAGCCCCACGAGGTTGGCGCCCGTCCCGTTGAAGACGAACGCGACCTCGGCGTCCGCACCGAGGTGGCGCCGGACGACGTCCACGGCCGCGGCCGTCACCTCGTCGGCGCCGTAGGGAAAGGAGTGGCCGTCGTTCACGGCGGTGAGCGCGGCGAGGACGTCGGGGTGCACGGGGGCGTGATTGTCGCTGCCGAAGGTGTGGCGGGGCATGGCGCGAGGCTACGACGCGGCGAGCGCGGCGGCCGGGGCGGCGTCCGCCCGGCGCAGCAGCGGCTGGCCGGTGGCGGCCGCGACCATGCCCGCGCCCATCAGCAGGCAGGCGCCGGCGAAGCCGCGGCCGGGTCCGCCGTCGTCCACGAGGAGACCGGCGACGGCGGTCCCGGCGGCACCCCCGGCGGTGTACATGGTCGACACCCAGGCCTGTGCCTCCGAGAGCCGGGACCGCGCGGCGAGCGCGTCGACGAGGTTGTTGATCGCGATGATCGCGGGCGCGATGGACATGCCGGCCACGACGAGCAGAACCGCGAGCGCGGCGAACGGCGGCCTGCGGACGACGCCCTCGACGCCGCCGAGCAGGACCGCGACGGCGGCCAGCCCGATCGTCACGCCGGAGAGCGCGACGGGCAGCCGGCGGCGCTCGGGTCCCGACCAGTGCCGCGAGCCGTACCAGAGGCCGCCCACGGCGCTCCCGCCGGCGATGCACGCGAAGAGCAGGCCGACGCGCCCCGGGTCGCCGAGCGCCTCCCGGGCGGTGGCCGCGATGGAGAGGTCGATGTGCGCGAACCCGAGCGAGACGAGCAGCGTCACGACGAGGACCAGCCGGACCCCGGCGGACGAGAGCGGGGAGGGCGCGACGGCGTCCTCCCCGTCCGGGTGCGGCTCGGGTCGCCAGGCCCGGACGGCGGGGGCGCGGGCGTACACGACGGACCCGACGGCGAGCAGCCCCGCGGTGACCAGCAGCGGGACGGCGGCCGGCGTCGTCACCAGCATCAGCCCGACGAGCAGCGGACCCACGACGAACACGAACTCGATCGCGACGGCGTCGAGCGCGTAGGCGGCGAGCCGGTCCCGCTCCTCCGGCAGCGCCACGCGCCAGGCGCCACGCATGACGGCGCCGAACGGCGGCGCGGCCACCCCTGCCCCCGCGGCGAGCGGGACGAGGACCGCGTCCCGGGCGCCCGCCGCCGCCGTCAGCGCCAGCGCCACGAGGAAGGCCGCGGAGACCAGACCCGACGGTCCGATGACGCGGGGCTGCCCCACGCGGTCGGTGAGCCGGCCGAGCAGCGGCGTCCCGAGCGTCGCCCCGAGCGCGTAGGCGGCGGTGACGAGGCCCGCGACGGCGTACGAGCCACGCACCTGCTGCACGAGCAGGACGGTCGCCAGCGGCGCCATCGAGATCGGCAGACGCGCGACGACGGACGCCAGGAACGGCGTGCGCGCGGCGCGGACGCGCAGGATGCGGAGGTACCGGCTCACCCCCCGATCCTCGCCCAGTCATCCCACCACCCGCACCTGCCCCCCGCGTAAGGCGACGGCGTAGGGGTCAGAGAGCCTTCAGGGCGCCGAGGACCTTCGTCAGGGAGTCCTTGGCGTCGCCGAAGAGCAGCGTCGTCTCGGGCTCGTAGAGCAGCTCGTTCTCGATGCCAGCGAACCCCGGCCGCATCGACCGCTTGAGGAACACCACCTGCTGCGCCTGCGATACCTCGAGGATCGGCATGCCGTAGATCGGGGCGCCCGGGGTGGTCTTGGCCGCCGGGTTGACGACGTCGTTGGCGCCGACGACGAGCACGACGTCCGTGGTCTTGAACTCGGGGTTGACCTCGTCCATCTCCTTGAGCGCCTCGTACGGCACGTTCGCCTCGGCGAGGAGCACGTTCATGTGCCCGGGCATCCGGCCGGCGACCGGGTGGATGCCGTAGAGCACCTCGACGCCCTTGCCCTCGAGCACCTCGGCGAGCTCGCGGATGGTGTGCTGCGCCTGCGCCACCGCGAGGCCGTAGCCGGGGACGACGACGACCTTGTGCGCGTAGTTGAGCAGGATCGCCACGTCGTCCGGCCCGGCGGACCGCACGGGCCGGTCGCTGACGGCCGTCGACCCCGCCGTCGACCCTCCGCGCAGCGCGCCGAAGAGGACGCCGACGACCGAGCGGCCCATCGCCGCCGCCATCAGCCGGGTGAGGATCGTGCCGCTCGCGCCCACGAGCGTGCCCGCGACGAGCAGCAGCGTGTTGCGGAGCACGAAGCCGCCCGCCGCGACGGTGAGGCCGGTGAACGCGTTGAGCAGCGAGATGACGATCGGGACGTCGGCGCCGCCGACGGGGAGCACGAGCATGACGCCGAGCGCGAGCCCGACGAGCAGCAGGAGCACGCCGATCCAGAGCTGGCCGGTCGCGAACACGCCGATCGCGGCGACGAGGCCGGCGACGAGGCCGGCGACGAGCAGCGGCGCGGCCCCGGGCACCACGACCGGCCGCGTGGTCATGAGCTCCTGGAGCTTGGCGAACGTCACGACGGAGCCGGCGAACGAGACCGAGCCGACGAGCACGGTGAACGCGATCGCGGCGAGGTTCCCCCGCTCCTCGCCCTGGATCGGCAGGCCGGAGATGAACGCGAGCTCGAGGATCGCGACGATGGCGGCCGCGCCGCCGCCGACACCGTTGAACAGCGCGACGAGCTGCGGCATCTGGGTCATCTGCACGCGCCGGGCCGCCGGGACGGCGAGCGCGGTGCCGACGGCGATCGCGATGAGGATCAGCGCGAGGTTGTCGAGGTCGGTCGAGAAGAACGTCGTGAGCAGCGCGATCGCGGCTCCGGCGGCGCCGATCAGGTTGCCGCGGCGGGCCGTGCGTGGGCTGGAGAGGCCCTTGAGCGCGAGGATGAAGCAGATCGCCGCGACGAGGTACAGGAGCTCGACCGCGTTCCCGGAGAGCGCGTTCACCGAACGGCCCGGCCGTTCTGGGCGGCGTCGACGGCGGGTGCGGGCCGCTGCCGGCCCTTGAACATCTCGAGCATCCGGTCGGTGACGACGAAGCCGCCGACGAGGTTGACGGTCGCGAGCACGGTCGCGAGCAGGCCGAGGGCGACCGTCCACCAGGAGTGCGCGTGACCGGTGACGACGATCGCGCCCACGAGGATGATCCCGTGGATGGCGTTCGCCCCGGACATCAACGGCGTGTGCAGCGTCGTCGAGACCTTCGAGACGACCTCGAAGCCGACGAACACCGCCAGCACGAAGATCGCGAGCAGCGCGATGCCGTCCATCAGCTCCCTCTCGAGGTCAGCAGCTCGGCGGTCGGGGCGTGCCGGACCTCGCCCGCGTGCGTGAGGCAGGCGCCGGCGACGACCTCGTCGTCGAAGTCCGGCACCACCGCGCCGTCCGCGGTCATGAGCAGCAGCAGGTTCGCCACGTTCTTCGCGTAGAGCCGCGAGGCGTCCACCGGCATGGTGCTGGCGGCGTCCTTCATGCCGAGCAGCCGCACCGTGCCGCCGGGGACGTCGACCGCGAGGTCCTCGCCGGCCACGGCACCCTCGACGTTGCCGCCGGACTCCGCGGCGAGGTCGACGACGACGCTGCCGGGCTTCATGCCCGCGAGCATCGCGGCGGTGACGAGCAGCGGTGCGCGGCGTCCGGGCACGGCGGCGGTGGTGACGAGGACGTCGGCGTCCGCGACGTACGGGGCGAGCAGCTCGCGCTGGCGGACGGCGCGGTCGGCGGCCAGCTCCCGGGCGTAGCCGCCCGCCCCCTCGACGGCCTCGAGGTCGAGGTTCACGAAGGTGCCACCCATCGAGCGGACCTCGTCGGCGCTGGCGGGCCGGACGTCGTAGGCGGAGACGACCGCGCCGAGCCGCTTCGCCGTGGCGATCGCCTGCAGCCCCGCGACGCCCGCGCCGAGCACGAGCACCTTCGCGGGCGGGACGGTGCCGGCCGCGGTCATGAACAGCGGGAAGAACCGGGGCAGCCGCATCGCCGCCTCGAGCACACAGCGGTATCCGGCGACGAGGGCCTGCGAGGTGAGCGCGTCCATCGACTGCGCCCTGCTGATCCGCGGCACGAGCTCCATCGCGAACGACGTGACCTGCGCGGCGGCGAGCGCCCGGACGGTCTCGAGCTCCGTCGACGGCGAGCACAGGCCAAGGGTGATCGCGCCGGGCTTGAGCTTGGCGACCACCTCCGGACGCAGCGGCCGCACGTGGAGCAGGACGTCGACGTCGGCGGCGTCCACCGACCCGACGACGTCGGCCCCCGCCTCGCGGTAGGCGTCGTCCGAGGCCAGGGCGTGCGCGCCGGCGTGGCTCTGGACGGCGACGGCGAGCCCGGCGCGGGTCAGGGAGGGCACGATCTCGGGGAGCATCGCGACCCGCCGTTCGCCGGGCAGGACCTCGGCGGGGACGACGACTCTCACCGGGCGAACGTACACAGCGCCGCCGACGGGGCGCCACAGGCGGGTGTCCGGGTCAGCTCCCGTACGGCGTGAGCAGCTGGTCGACCGGGGCGTGGTCGTCGGTGAGCGGCTCGGCGTCGCCGGCGAACGCGCGCACCGCCCCCGCACCGGAGAGCAGGGCGAGCTCGGGGGCGCGCCGGGCGAGGGCGGTGCGGATCGCGTCGACGGGCAGCTCGGCCCCCGAGGCCAGGACCACCAGGTTCCCGCCGTCACGACCCGCGAGGGCGTCCGGCGAGGCGATCACGGCGACGGACGGGAACACGTCGGCGATGGTCGCCACCTCCGCGCGGGCGAAGGCGAGCGGCGGGTGGTCGATGACGTTGACCAGGTAGACGCCGCCGGGGCGCAGCACGGACCGGACCCGGGCGACGACCTCGCGCGTGGTGAGGTGCCAGGGGACGGAGATCTGCCCGAAGGCGTCCCCGACGACGACGTCGCGGCTCGCGGTCGCAGTGGCGAAGAGGCCCAGCCGGGCGTCCCGCACGCGGGCGTCGATCCCCGCCTCCGGGCCGGTACGAAGGGCGAGCCTGCGCCGGTCGAGCGCGACCACGTCCGGGTCGATCTCGTAGACGAGGCTGCGGCTCCCGGGCCGGACGGCCGCGAGGAACCGGGGCAGCGTGAAGCCGCCGCCCCCGAGGAAGAGCGCGTCCAGGGGACGGCCCGCGGGCGCGCCCGCGTCCAGCGCCGACGCCATGGCCCGGACGTAGGCGAACTCGAGGTACCGCGGGTCGGCGAGGTCGACGTAGGAGTGGCGGAGGGTGTCCAGCACGAGCACCCGGCCGGTCGGGCGCGCAGGGTCGGCCTGCACCCGGGCGCAGTGGTAGGCGGTCTCGATCTCGCAGCTCGAGGGCGCGACGGCGGTCCCCGCCGCGGCGACGACCGCGACCGCGAGCGGCCGGACGACGTCCCGCCGGCCCCGCCCGCGGACGGTGAGCACGGCGCCGGCCGCGACCAGCACGCCGCCGACGGCGATCACGACCGTGCTCGTCGGGAAGGCCGAGACGAGCACGAAGCCGGTGACGAACGTGCCGACGATGGCGCCCAGCGTGCCCAGCCCGGAGAGCCGGCCCACGACGGAGCCGGTCTCGTCGAGGGAGGCGAGCCGGGCCTTGACGACCATCGGGCTGACCGCGGAGAGCAGCGCGGCCGGCGCGAACACGGCGAGCGCCAGAACGAGCAGCATCACGCCGGCGTCCCGGGTGCCCTGCACGGCTTGACCCGACCAGCGGACGACGGGCAC
>DASQJO010000385.1:0-4183 GCA_035630955.1 Kineosporiaceae bacterium | reverse complement strand
GTTCCGGTCCGAGCAGCTGGAGGCCGTGGGGCACCCGCTCGATCTCGCCCAGGCCAATCTCTCGGTGTCCCGCCCCGGGGTCGTGCGTGGCATCCACTACGCCGACGTGCCGCCCGGCCAGGCCAAGTACGTCACCTGCGTGCGTGGCGCCGTGCTCGACGTCGTCGTCGACCTGCGCGTGGGCTCGCCCACGTTCGGGACCTGGGACGGCGTCCGCCTCGACGACACCGACCGGCGCGTGCTCTACCTCGCGGAGGGGCTCGGTCACGGCTTCTGCGCGCTCGAGCCCGACAGCACGGTCGTCTACCTCTGCAGCGACGTGTACCGGCCCGGCGCGGAGCACGGCGTCCACCCGCTCGACGCCGCCCTCGCGATCGACTGGCCGGTGGAGTCGACGGTGCTCTCGCCCAAGGACGCCGCCGCCCCGACGCTGGCCGAGGCGCTGGCCGCCGGCGCGCTGCCCGACTACGAGACCTGCCTGAGCCGGTACGCCGAGGCGGGCCCCGCCGCTTCCCTGCAGCAGAGCAGCACCCTGGACTAGGTTTGGCAGCCATGCGCGGGATCATCCTGGCCGGCGGCACGGGGACCCGGCTGCACCCGATCACGCGGGCCATCAGCAAGCAGCTCATGCCGGTCTTCGACAAGCCGATGATCTACTACCCGCTGTCGACGCTCATGCTGGCCGGGGTCCGCGAGGTCCTCGTCATCACGACTCCGGACGACGGGCCCCAGTTCCGGCGGCTCCTGGGGGACGGCTCGTCCCTCGGCATGCGGATCGAGTACGCCGACCAGCCGCGGCCGGAGGGACTGGCGCAGGCCTTCCTGATCGGCGCGGACTTCCTCGACGGGCAGGCCGCCGCGCTGGCGCTCGGCGACAACATCTTCTACGGGGCCGGACTGGGCACGGCGCTGCAGGGCTTCGCCGACATCAAGGGCGGCCGGATCTTCGCCTACCAGGTGGCGGAGCCGAGCGCCTACGGCGTCGTCGAGTTCGACGAGGGCGGGCTCGTGCTGTCCATAGAGGAGAAGCCGGCGCGCCCGCGCAGCCCGTACGCCGTGCCCGGCCTCTACTTCTACGACGAGGACGTCGTCGACATCGCGCGGGGCATCCGCCCCAGCGCGCGGGGCGAGCTGGAGATCACCGACGTCAACGACGTCTACCGGCAGCGGGGGGCGCTGCGCGTGACCGTCCTCGAGCGCGGGACGGCGTGGCTCGACACCGGGACGTTCGACAGCCTCGTCGCCGCCGCCGAGTTCGTCCGCGTCGTGGAGCAGCGCCAGGGGCTCAAGATCGGCTGCATCGAGGAGGTCGCCTGGCGGCAGGGATGGATCGGCGACCAGGAGCTGTTGGACCTCGCGGAGCCGCTGCGCCGCAGCGGGTACGGCGAGTACCTCGCCGCCCTCCTCGAGCAGGGCGAGCGGGCCGCACCCCTCGGCCGGTGACGCCCGGCCTGTGTCGGACCCCCGGCGTAGGCTGACGATCGCCGCGCCCGGTACTCCCCGGGCCGCTCATCACCTCCAGTGAAGGCCGTTCCCACCCCATGAGTCTGTCCGGTCTGCTCGACGCCGTCCGCCCCGATCCCGGTGTCGCCGCCGTCCTCGAGGCCGCCGCCGGCGGCGTCTCCACGCTCGACGTCGTCGCCCCGGCCGGCGTCCGGCCCCTCGTCGTCGCCGGGATCGCGCACCGCCGGCCCGTCCTCCTCGTGACGGCCACCGGCCGCGAGTCCGAGGACCTCGCCGCCGCGCTTCGCTGCTACCTCGACCCGCACGCCGTCGCGGAGTTCCCCGCGTGGGAGACGCTGCCGCACGAGCGCCTCAGCCCACGCTCCGACACCGTCGGCCGCCGGCTCGCCGTCCTCCGCCGGCTCGCGCACCCGGACGCCGAGGGCGGCGAGGCCGGCCCCGTGCGCGTGCTCGTCGCCCCGATCCGCGCCGTCATGCAGCCGCTCGTCGCCGCCCTCGGCGAGCTGACCCCCGTCCGGCTGCGCGCCGGGGACGACGCCGGCCTCGAGGACACCGTCGACGCGCTCGTCGGCGCCGCGTACACCCGCACCGACATGGTCGAGCGGCGCGGCGAGTTCGCGGTCCGCGGCGGCATCCTCGACGTCTTCCCGCCGACCGAGGACCACCCGCTGCGCGTCGAGTTCTGGGGCGACACCGTCGAGGAGATCCGCTGGTTCTCCGTCGCCGACCAGCGCTCCCTCGAGATCGCGCCGGAGGGCCTGTGGGCGCCGCCGTGCCGCGAGATCCTCCTGACGGACGCCGTCCGCGCCCGCGCCGCCGAGCTCGTGGACCGGCTCCCCGGCGTCGCCGACATGCTCGGCAAGATCTCCGAGGGCATCGCCGTCGAGGGCATGGAGTCCCTCGCACCCGCACTCGTCGACGAGATGCAGCCGCTGCTCGACCTGCTGCCCGACGGCACCCACGTCGTGCTCGTCGACCCCGAGAGGATCCGCACCCGCGCGCACGACCTGGTCGCGACGAGCGAGGAGTTCCTGGGCGCCTCGTGGGCGAACGCGTCGGCGGGCAACGACCTGCCCGTCGACCTGTCGGCGCTGGAGACCGGCGTGGACCTCTCCGCGTCCAGCTACTGGCCGCTGGCCAGGGTCCGCGACCACGCCCTCACCGCCGGGATCCCGTGGTGGTCGCTCACCGCACTGACCGCCGACGCCGAGATCACCGAGAGCGAGGTCGTCACCGTCGGCGCCCGCGAGGTCGTCGGCTACCGCGGCGAGACCGAGAAGGCGCTGGAGGACCTCCGGAACCTCGTGACGGCCGGCTGGCAGGTGGTCGCCACCACCGAGGGCCCCGGCCCGGCCAAGCGCATGGTCGAGGTCCTCGCCTCGGCCGACGTCCCCGCGCGGCTCACGCCGGCCGTCGACGCGGCGCCCGAGCCCGCCGTCGTGCATGTCACGACGGCGCCCGTGGAGCACGGCTTCATCGCCGAGCAGCTCAAGGTCGCCCTGCTCACCGAGGCCGACATCGCCGGCACCCGCTCCGGCACCAAGGACATGCGCCGGCTGCCGAGCCGCCGCCGTAACGTCGTCGACCCGCTGCAGCTCAAGCCCGGGGACTTCGTCGTCCACGAGCAGCACGGCGTCGGCCGGTACGTCGAGATGGTCCAGCGGACCATCGGCGGCGCCACCCGCGAGTACCTCGTCATCGAGTACGCGCCGAGCAAGCGGGGCCAGCCCGGCGACCGGCTCTTCGTGCCCAGCGACGGGCTCGACCAGGTGACCCGGTACGTCGGCGGCGAGGCGCCGCAGCTCAACAGGATGGGCGGGTCCGACTGGGCGAAGACGAAGGGCCGCGCCCGCAAGGCCGTCCGTCAGATCGCCGGTGAGCTCATCCGGCTCTACTCCGCGCGGATGGCCTCCACCGGCCACGCCTTCAGCCCCGACACTCCCTGGCAGCGCGAGCTCGAGGACGCCTTCCAGTTCGTCGAGACGCCCGACCAGCTCTCCTCGATCGACGAGGTCAAGGCGGACATGGAGAAGCCGATCCCGATGGACCGGCTGATCTGCGGCGACGTCGGCTACGGCAAGACCGAGATCGCCGTCCGCGCGGCGTTCAAGGCGGTGCAGGACGGCAAGCAGGTCGCCGTCCTCGTCCCGACGACCCTGCTCGTGCAGCAGCACTACGAGACGTTCACCGAGCGGTACCAGAACTTCCCGATCGTGGTGAAGCCGCTGTCGCGGTTCCAGTCGGACAGCGAGTCCGCCGCCACCCTCGAGGGGCTGCGCGAAGGCACCGTCGACGTCGTCATCGGCACCCACCGGCTGCTCTCCGGCGAGGTGCGGTTCAAGGACCTCGGGCTCATCGTCGTCGACGAGGAGCAGCGCTTCGGCGTCGAGCACAAGGAGAAGCTCAAGCAGATGCGCACGAACGTCGACGTCCTCGCGATGTCGGCGACGCCGATCCCGCGCACGCTCGAGATGGCGGTCACCGGGATCCGGGAGATGTCCACGCTGGCGACCCCGCCCGAGGAGCGCCACCCGGTGCTGACCTTCGTCGGCCCCTTCGAGGAGAAGCAGATCGCGGCCGCCGTCCGGCGCGAGCTGCTCCGCGAGGGCCAGGTCTTCTACGTGCACAACAAGGTTGAGTCGATCGAGCGGGCCGCCGCCCGGCTGCGGGAGCTCGTGCCCGAGGCCCGGATCGCCACCGCCCACGGCAAGATGGGCGA
>DASQJO010000384.1:0-9591 GCA_035630955.1 Kineosporiaceae bacterium | reverse complement strand
AGCACGTAGATCCAGGCGGCGACGTCGCCGTCGAGCGTCTGCACCCGCACCTTGATCTTGCGAAAGAGGCCGATGTCGACGCCCTCCCACTTGTCGAGGGACTCCTCGTCGGCCGGCGTGAGGTCGTAGAGGGCGACGTAGACCTGGTGGCCGGGGTCCTCGACGACGGTGCCGAGGGGCCCCTCGAAGCTGACGTCCTCACCCCCGAACGTCAGCCGCCAGCTGAGCAGCCAGCCGGAGCCCTGCAGCGGCGAGTGGGGTGCGCGCACCGCCATCCGCTCGGGATCGAGATTGCTGCCGTACGCCGCGTACAAGGGCACGGGCGACAGGGTACGGCTCCCGGCGGGACGATCACGGACGAACTCCCCGCTCGGCGCGCCCGGTCGTCCCGGCGTCTCCGCGGGACACGGTCGGCGGCTGCGACGAGCCCGTTCCGCGTCGGCGACAATGCCACCGTGAGCGGGTTCGAGCGGTCGGCCAGGCGGGTCGTCGTCCTGGGCGGAGGCCCCGGCGGCTACGAGGCGGCGCTCGTCGCCGCCCAGCTCGGTGCCGAGGTCACCGTCGTCGAGCGCGACGGGCCGGGCGGGGCCGCGGTGCTCACCGACGTCGTCCCGAGCAAGACGCTCATCGCCACCGCCGAGGTCATGACCCTCGTCGACGAGTCCGTCGAGCTCGGCGTGCGGTTCCCCGGCGGGGGCACGAGCAGCAAGCAGACGGACGGCGCGGTCTGCGTCGACCTCGCCGTCGTGAACCGGCGGCTCCGGGCGCTCGCCCAGGCGCAGTCGGACGACGTCCGGCGCCGGCTCGAGGCGGAGGGCGTCCGGATCGTCGCCGGCGAGGGCCGGCTCGACGGCCCCCGGCGGGTGGTGGCCGACGGGAACGCCTTCGACGCCGACTTCGTGCTCGTCGCCACCGGCTCCCACCCCCGCGAGCTGCCCGACGCGCTGCCCGACGGCGAGCGGATCCTCACCTGGAAGCAGCTGTACGAGCTCGACGCGCTCCCGGAGCGGCTGGTCGTCGTCGGCTCCGGCGTCACCGGGGCCGAGTTCGCCAGCGCCTACGACGCGCTCGGCGCGGACGTCGTCCTCGTCAGCAGCCGCGACCGGGTGCTGCCGGGGGAGGACGCCGACGCCGCGGAGGTGCTCGAGGGCGTGTTCCGGCGCCGAGGGATGCAGGTCCTCTCCCGGTCGCGGGCGCAGACGGTCAAACGCGAGGGCGACGGCGTCGTCGTCACGCTCGCCGACGGACGCACCGTCCAGGGCTCGCACTGCCTCATGGCCGTCGGCGCCGTTCCCAACACCGGCGGCGTGGGTCTGGAGGAGGCCGGCGTCCGGCTCACCGGCAGTGGGCACATCGACGTCGACCGGGTCTCCCGGACCAGCGCGCCGGGCGTCTACGCCGCCGGCGATTGCACCGGCGTCCTGCCGCTCGCGTCGGTCGCGGCCATGCAGGGCCGGATCGCGATGTGGCACAGCCTCGGCGACGCCGTGGCCCCGCTGGACCTGCGGACGGTGTCGTCGAACGTCTTCACCGCCCCCGAGATCGCCACGGTGGGCGTGTCGCACGCGGACGTCGACAGCGGCCGCATCGCCGGCGTCGTCGTCAAGCTCCCGCTGGCGACCAACGCGCGGGCGAAGATGCAGGGCATCAGGGACGGATTCGTCAAGCTCGTCTGCTCACCGGGTTCGGGGACGGTGCTGGGCGGCGTCGTGGTCGCGCCCCGGGCGTCCGAGCTCGTGCACCCCGTCACGCTCGCCGTGACCCAGCGGCTGACCGTCGACGACGTCGCCCACGCGTTCACCGTCTACCCGTCGCTGTCCGGCTCGGTGGCAGAGGCGGCGCGGCAGTTGCACCCGCACGACTGAGCGCCACCCGGCGCCGGGATGCGGCGCCGCCGCGCAGGGGTGACCGTTGTGACGTGAGAGTGCTCCCGCCCGGTGTGTCCGCTCTCGCGGAGTGGCCCCGCGCCCGCCTCGCCGCGGGCTTCCGGGCCATCGTCAGCGGCGACGGCGGCACCCCCGAGTGGGTCCGGGACCTCGAGCTCGGCGACGACGAGGGCTACTTCGGGCCGGACTCGGCGGTGTGGGTCGTCCACGGCAACCTCGCCACCCTGGTCGGCGGCGTCCGTGCCCTGCTCGTGCAGGCCCTGCACCCGGCCGCGGTCACGGGCGTCGACGAGCACTCCACCTACCGGGAGGACCCGCTCGGCCGGCTCGCCGGCACCACCCGCTGGCTCACCGTGACGACCTTCGGCTCACGCAGCGCGGCCGACCGGGAGTGCGCTCGGGTGCGCGGCATGCACCGGCGGGTCCGGGGGACGTACACGGACGCCGAGGGCGCCGAGCGCGGCTACCGCGCGGGCGACGAGCACCTGCTGGCGTGGGTGCACGGCGCCTTCACCGAGTCGTTCCTCGTCTGCCACCAGGTCTTCGGCGGGCCGATCCCCGGCGGGCCGGACGCGTACGTGCGGGAGTGGGCGACCGCGGGGGAGCTGGTCGGGCTTGCCTCCCCGCCGCGCAGCGTCGCCGGGCTCGAGGCACAGATGGCGGCGTTCGAGCCCGAGCTGGCCATGACGCCCGCGACGAGACGGACGATCACGTTCCTGCGGAACCCGCCGCTGCCGGCGCCCGCGCTGGTCGGCTACCAGGTGCTGTTCGCGGCGGCAGCGTCCACGCTGGACGAGCGGCACCAGGAGCTCCTCGGCCTGCCGCCGAACGCCGGCGGAACCGCACGCGCGGCCGCCCGGGCGATGCTCGCCGGCATGCGGTCGCTGCTCGGCGAGGGGCCTCCCGCGCAGGCCGCCGCCCGCCGCCGGCTGGACGGCCTCACCGCCTGAGCCTCCACTCCCTACGATCGCCTCCGTGACGACCCTGCCCCTGACGCCCGACGAGCTGCTCACGACGACCCGCACCGTGCGCCGACGCCTCGACCTGACCCGCGAGGTGCCGATGAGCCTCGTGCGCGAATGCCTGGAGATCGCGCTGCAGGCGCCGTCGGGCTCGAACAGGCAGGGCTGGGACTGGGTGGTCGTGACCGACGCGGAACGGCGGGCGGCGATCGGTGAGGTGTACCGGCGCGCCGTCGAGGACTACCTCGCCTCGCCGGGCTTCGCCGGCCGGCTGTTCGCGGACGACGCCGAGCGTTCCGCCGTCCAGCAGCGCGTCGGGGAGAGCGTGCGGTACCTCGGCGCGCATCTGGGTGAGGTGCCGGTGCTCGTCCTGCCGTGTCTGCGGGTGCGCTCGCTGCCCGCGGGCAACCAGGCCGGGCTGTGGGGCTCGATCCTGCCCGCGGCCTGGAGCTTCATGCTCGCGGCGCGGGCCCGCGGCCTCGGCACGGCGTGGACGACGCTCCATCTCGCGCACGAGGGGGAGGTCGCGGCGATCCTCGGGTTGCCCTCGGACGTCCGGCAGGCCGTGCTCATCCCGACCGCCTGGTACACGGGGACGACCTTCGCGCGCGCCCACCGCGGCGCCCTGGACGACGTCCTCCACGTCGACCACTGGTAGCCCCGGAGCCTGGCAAGATCGACAAGCGGAGCGAGTGATCATCACTAGTCTCCGAGTCGATCACCCCTGCCCCTGATCGAAAGAGAGCCTCCCGTGGCCGTCGTCGTCCGGACCCGCCGTCGCAACATCAGCCTGCTCGCCCTGATCTGGCTGGTCGTCGGCATCGTCGTCGCCGTCCAGCGCGGGTACATCACCGTCTCGCTGCTGCGGGCCATCCTGTCGGCGATCCTCGCGATCGTGCTGTGGCCGCTGGTCCTGCTCGGCATCGACATGCACCTCTGATCGGGCGTCGCCGACGGCGCCCCTCGGCACCGGCGGCGGTCGTTCGCCCGGCTCAGTCCGTGATCTGGCAGATGACGGCGCCGCTGGTCACGGTCCGGCCCACCTCGGCCTGGAGCCCGCTCACCGTGCCGGCCTTGTGCGCCGTCAACGGCTGCTCCATCTTCATCGCCTCCAGGACGACGACGAGCTCGCCGGCCTCGACCGCCTGACCCTCCTCGACGGCGACCTTGACGATCGTGCCCTGCATCGGCGAGGTCAGCGCGTCCCCCGAGGCGGCGCTCCTGGCCGAGCGGGACGCCGACCGCTTCGGCGCCGTCCGCGTCGCCGCGCTCCGTGAGGCGGTGCCCGCACCCGTGCCGGAGCCGGCCCCGAAGCCCGCCGGCAGCGACACCTCGAGCCGCTTGCCGCCGACCTCGACGACGATCCGCTCGCGCTCCTCCGGCTCCGCCGCCTCCCCGGGCGTCCCTTGCCAGGGCTCGATCGTGTTGTCGAACTCGGTCTCGATCCACCGGGTGTGCACGGTGAACGGCTCGTCGGGGTTCTCCGGTGCGAACGCCGGGTCGGAGACCACGGCCCGGTGGAAGGGCAGCACCGTGGGCAGCCCCTCGACGACGAACTCCGCGAGGGCGCGGCGCGAGCGCTCCAGCGCCTGCTGCCGGGTGCGGCCCGTGACGACGAGCTTGGCCAGCATCGAGTCGAACGCCCCACCGATCACGGACCCCTCGACGACGCCGGAGTCCAGCCGGACGCCGGGCCCGCTCGGCGGCTCCCACCGGGCCACGACACCCGGCTGGGGGAGGAAGTTGCGCCCGGCGTCCTCGCCGTTGATCCGGAACTCGATCGAGTGCCCGTGGTGCTCGGGGTCGCCGTAGCCGAGCGGCTCGCCGACGGCGAGCCGGAACTGCTCGCGGACGAGGTCGATCCCGCTGACCTCCTCGGAGACGCAGTGCTCGACCTGCAAGCGGGTGTTCACCTCGAGGAAGCTGATCGTGCCGTCGGGCCCGACGAGGAACTCGCAGGTGCCGGCCCCGACGTAGCCGGCCTCCCGCAGGATCGCCTTCGACGCTCGGTAGAGCTGCGCCTGCTGCTCGCTGCTGAGGAACGGCGCGGGGGCCTCCTCGAGGAGCTTCTGGTTCCGCCGCTGCAGCGAGCAGTCGCGGGTGGAGACGACGACCACGTCGCCCCGGACGTCCGCCAGGCACTGGGTCTCGACGTGGCGCGGGTGGTCGAGGAACTTCTCCACGAAGCACTCGCCCCGCCCGAACGCGGCGACCGCCTCCCGGACAGCCGAGTCGTAGAGGTGGGGGATCTCCTCGAGGGTGCGCGCCACCTTGAGCCCGCGGCCCCCGCCGCCGTAGGCCGCCTTGATGGCGATCGGCAGCCCGTGCTCCTTCGCGAACTGGACGACTTCCTCGGCGCCGGCGACGGGCTCCGGCGTCCCCGGCACCTGGGGGGCACCGACGCGGGCGGCGATGTGCCGCGCCTTGACCTTGTCGCCGAGCGCGTCGATGGCTGCCGGGGGTGGGCCGATCCAGACCAGGCCGGCGTCGATGACCGCCTGGGCGAAGTCGGCGTTCTCCGCGAGGAACCCGTAGCCGGGGTGCACGCCCTCGGCACCCGAGCGGCGCGCGACGTCCAGGATCTTGTCGATGACCAGGTAGGAGTCGCCGGGGGTGGAGCCGCCGAGCGCGTACGCCTCGTCCGCGACGCGCACGTGCAGGGCATCGCGGTCCGGGTCGGCGTACACGGCGATCGAGCGGATGCCCTCGTCCCGGCAGGCGCGGGCGATACGGACGGCGATCTCGCCGCGGTTGGCGATCAGCACCGAGCGCAGCCGCGCGCGGCGCTGCACCTCCGACGACGTCGTCGGATGGTCCGGCGGCAGGGTCATGTCGCTCCTTCGGCACGTCGGCGAACCCTGGCGAGACTATCCCCGGACCGGAACGGCGCGACGAAGGGCCCGGGTCGCGGCGCGCGCCACGCCGTGATCCGCGCGACGGAGAGTGACCGGCGTACGGTGTGCGCCGTGCCCGAGGTCATCAGCGAGCCGTCGCGGATCCCCGTGCCCGGCGGCAAGGTCATCGACGAGTACGCCGGGCGGGTCGCCACGCCCGGAGCGGCGGTCAGCGTGGCGCGGATGTCGGCCCCCGCGGGGTGGTCGGAGCCGGGGCAGACGCCCGAGTTCGACGAGGTGACCCTGGTGCTCTCCGGGTCGGTCGTCGTCGAGCACGCGGCGGGATCCCTGGAGGTGCGGGCGGGCCAGGCCGTCCTCACGCGCGCCGGCGACTGGGTGCGCTACTCCGCGGGCACGGACGGGGCGGACTACGTCGCCGTCTGCTCGCCCGCGTTCGCGCCGGACCTTGCGCATCGTGACGGGGAGCCCGGGGCCGGAACCGTGGGTGATCAGCCCGGGAATGCGGACCCCCTCCTCGGGCATTCAGACGACTAGCCCCTCGAGAAGGAGAGCGCAGTGGCCACCCGGACCATGAGCAGCACCGACCACGACCAGACGGTCAAGGACGGCATCGTCCTCATCGACTTCTGGGCCGCGTGGTGCGGCCCCTGCCGCCAGTTCGCGCCGGTGTTCGAGCGGGTGTCGAACCGCAACGAGGACGTCGTCTTCGCCAAGGTCGACACCGAGGCCGAGCCCGAGCTCGCGCAGATGTACGGCATCACCTCGATCCCCACCCTCGTCGTCTACCGCGACGGCATCCCCGTCTTCGGCCAGCCCGGCGCCCTGCCGGAGCCCGCCCTGGAGGACATCGTCCGCCAGGTCCGCGAGCTCGACATGGACGTCGTCCGCGCGCAGTACGAGGAGCAGCTGCAGGCCCACGAGCAGCAGCACCAGCACTGAGTCCCAGGGCCGGTCGGCATCGCCGACCGGCCCTGCCTCTTTTGTCACGGCTGTGGGTCAGGAGTCCCGGACACCGGGACCAGCAGGTCCGCCACGAGTGCCCGGTGGGACGTGCCCGCCACCGGTAGCGTGCCCAGGGCGCGGACGCCGACGCCGCCGCCGACGACCACGTGGTCCAGCGGCAGCAGCGGCAGCACCGACCAGCTCGGCCACGTCGGGCGCAGGCCGCGCCCGAACGCCGCCGCCGAGTCCTCCAGGCCGCCGGTCGTCACCGACCGGAAGGCCGTCTGGTCGGGCGTCGCGTCGAGCGTCGCGGCCAGCACCGCGGGACCGCCCGTGCGGGCGGCCGCAGCGAGCGTCCGCAGATCCGCACGCCACGGTCCGGTGCCCTGCCCCGGCGGTGACGCGCGACCGGCTACCAGCGCGACACGGCCGCGGCCGGTGTCGAGCGTGACGCGGGCGGCAGGCCACCCCGTCCCGCCCAGCGGCTCCACCGAGGCCACGGCGTACCGGCTGTAGACGGCGACCCCGCCCGCGGGGCTCGCGACCGGCGTCGACACCCAGCGGGGCGCGAGCCGCGGGTCGAGCCCGGCCGCCGCGAGCTCGTGCGTCAGCAGCGGTGTCGCCTCGGTCAGCACGAGGACGTCGACCCGCTGCCGGCCGACCGCCGCCACGACGGAGGGGGCGTCGGCGCGACCGCCGTCCGCGTCGAGCAGGAGCACCGCCAGCCGCGACGTCCCCGGCCCCGCGACCGCGCCGCCCGGCACCGCGTACCCGGCCACGAACACCCACGGCAGCAGGCCCGCGGCCGCGGCCGCCGCCGCGACGGCCCACGAGCGAGAGCGCACCGCGAGCGCGACCAGCGCTACCGCGGGCACCAGGGCCACCGGCGACCACGCCGCGGCCGCCGTCGCCATCCGGTCCAGCACCGCGACGGGCAGCTGGGGGAGCAGGCTCGTGCCGGCCCACAGGACGAGCAGTGCGCTCGCCGGCAGCAGCACGCGCGGCAGTGGCGGTCGGCGACGCGCCGGGGCGGGAGCGTCCTCGTCCGCCGGAGCAGCGGTGCCGGGCCACTGCAGGATCCGGGCGGGGGGCGGGTCGTCCCCCGACGCCACGGGCCATTCAGCCATGTCCGCCCTCCTGCTGCGTCACGGCGGCCAGGGCCTGGCGTCCGATCTCGAGCTCCTCGTCGGCGGGCACCACGAGGACGGCCACCGGGGCGTCGTCCGGCCCCAGCCGCCGGGCGCCCCCGCCCTCCGCCTCGTTCCGGTCGGCGTCCAGGACGATGCCGAACCCCTCGAGGCCCGCCAGGGACGCCGCCCGCACGGGCGCGGTGTGCTCGCCGACGCCCCCGGTGAACACGACGGCGTCGACGCGGCCGAGGACCGCGAGGTAGGCGCCCACGTAGCTGCGGACGCGGTGGCAGTAGACGTCGAAGGCGAGCGCGGCGTCGGGGTCGCCGTCCGCCCGGCGCTGCAGGAGGTCGCGCATGTCCGAGACCCCCGCGAGGCCCTCGAGCCCGCTGGCGTGCTCCAGGGCGTCGTCGACCTGCTCCGGGCCGAGCCCGGCGACCCGGGCGAGGTAGCCGGGCACCGAGGGGTCGAGGTCACCGCTGCGCGTGCCCATGACGAGGCCGGCCAGCGGCGTGAGCCCCATGCTCGTGTCGACGCTGGTCCCGCCACGGATCGCGCACGCGCTCGCGCCGTTGCCCAGGTGCAGGGCGACCAGGTTCACCTCGCCCGGCTCGCGGCCGAGCAGCCGCGCGGCCTCCGTCGTCACGTGCGCGAAGTTCGTGCCGTGGAACCCGTACCGCCGGACGCCGTACCGCTCGCGCCACTCCCGGGGAACGGCGTAGGTGCGCGCCGCGAGCGGCAGCGTCGCGTGGAAGGCGGTGTCGAAGACGGCGACCTGGGGGACGCCGGGCAGCGCCTCGCGGGCCGCGCGGATGCCGGCCGCCGCCGCGGGGTTGTGCAGCGGCGCGAGGTCGGCGAGCTCGTCGACCGCGGCGAGGACGTCGTCGTCGACGACGGTCGGGGCGGTGAAGCGGTCGCCGCCGTGCACGACGCGGTGCCCGACGGCCGCGACCTCACCGGCGTCGCGGAGCGCGTTCCCCAGGTCCTTCACGACCTGCCGGACGGCGTCCCCGGCGTCCTGCACCCGCTCGACGGTGCCGTCCGCGAGACGCTCGCCGGTCGCCGGGTCGAGCAGCCGGTACTTGACCGACGAGGACCCGGCGTTGAGGACGAGGACCGTACGCCGCACGGCCAGCAGGCTAGCGGCGCCCCGACGCCCCGCCGACCGGCGTGCCCGCCAGCGCCTCCCGGCACCGCCGCTCGACGACCTCGAGCTCGGCGAGCGTCTCGTCGATGTCGCGGCGGCGTTGCTCCAGCTCCGCGCGGCGGCGCTCGATCTGCTCGAGCAGGTAGCGGAGCTGGCCCTCCTCGCCCGGCTCCTGGTCGTACATGTCGACGATCCGGGCGATCTCGCCGAGGTCGAAGCCGAGCCGCTTGCCGCGCAGCACGAGCCCGAGCCGCACCCGGTCGCGCGGGTGGTAGACGCGCCGGGTGCCGACGCGCTCGGGCGTGACCAGACCGCGGTCCTCGTAGAAGCGGATCGTCCGGTGGGTCACGGCGAACTCGTCGGCGAGCTCCGCGATCGTCCACGTCCGGCCGACGGTGGGCTCCGCCACCCGCGACTCCACCCGCGACGAGCCTTCGGGCTCCGCTCCGCGCACGCTTGCACTCCGCTCCGTCGGGCCTTACCTTGACGTAAACGTAAAGCATGAGCACGGGATCCGTCGAGGGATGAGGACGATGACGTTCGAACTGTCCAAGGAGCACGAGGACTTCCGGCGGGTGGTGCGCGAGTTCGCCCTCGCCGAGGTCGCTCCGCACGCGGAGGAGTGGGACGAGCAGCACCGGTTCCCCGTCGAGCTCGTGCCGCGGATGG
>DASQJO010000383.1:0-3515 GCA_035630955.1 Kineosporiaceae bacterium | reverse complement strand
CCTGGTTCGGCGGGACCGACTGCGTGCCGATCGCGCTTCGGACGAGCGACAGCACCAGGCCGATGGCGAGGGTGGCGACGAGCACCGGACCGGCGATCTTGGTGGCGGTGAGCAGCGCCTGGGCGACGATCTGGACGACCTGGTCGTTCATCGGTAGCTCCCCAACAGGGTGGTGACGACGAGGGCCCAGCCGTCGACGAGGACGAAGAGCAGCAGCTTGAACGGCAGGGAGATGAGCGACGGCGGCAGCATGACCATGCCGAGCGACATCAGGACGGCGCTGACGACGATGTCGACGACGAGGAAGGGCACGAAGACGACGAAGCCGATGATGAACGCCGCCCGAAGCTCCGACAGCACGAAGGCGGGGATGAGCGTCCGCAGGTCGACGTCGTCGCGCGTCTTGGGCTGCGGGGCCCCCGCCGCCTTCGTCATGAGCGCGATCTCCTCGGGCCGCGTGTGCGCAAGCATGAAGCTCCGCAGCGGCTTGACCCCGTCGGTGAAGGCCTGCGCCGACGTCTTCGTCCCGTCCATATAGGGCTTGACGCCCTGGGCCTGCATGGCGTCGAACGTCGGCCCCATGACGAACAGCGACAGGAACAGCGCCAGCCCGACGAGCACCTGGTTCGGCGGCACCGACTGTGTGCCGATGGCGCTCCTGACCAGCGACAGCACCACGACGATCTTCGTGAACGCGGTGCACATGAGCAGGATCGCCGGGGCCACCCCGAGAATCGTGATGAGCGCGATGATCGAGACGACCTGGCTCGGCTGCCCCGGCACGCTCACGGACACCGACGGCTGCGTGGGACTGCTCGGCCCGCTCGGCTTGGTGGGGGACGACGGTCCGTTCGCGGCCGGTGCGCTCCGGAGGGAGGACGCCGAGGCTGCCGGCGGCGCGGCGGACGCGGTCGCGGCGGCGCTCGTCGAGGCGGCGACGGGCAGCGTGGCCACCGCGATCACCAGGCCGGCCGCGAGGCGGAGCCGACGCCGGCGGGGCGCGTTCACCGGCGCCGGACCGTGAGCTCGCGCAGCGCGTCGACGGCCTGCCGCCAGGTGCGTGGGTCGAGCACGGAGCCCGTGCCGGCCGGGCGCTCGCCCGTGGTCAGCGATCCGGGCACCGGCCTGAGGCCGGCGCGGCGCGGCACGCTCCCGGCGTCCGCCTCGCGCACACGGCGCGCCTCGAGGACGCCGGGCTCGAGCTCCGCGAGCAGCGTGACGCCGTGCGGGGTGACGCCGACGACGAGGGCGCGGTCGGCGACCTCGACGACGGCGACGGACGCCTCCCGGCTGAGTCCCGTCCGCTCGACGACCTGCAGGCCGGCGCCGCCGGACCGGACGCCGGCCCGGCGGGCGAACCGCGCGGCGAGCACGGCGAGCGCGACCACGACCACGAGCGAGGCGACGACCCGGGCGAGGACCGCGAGGTCGTCGGCCCCGTTCACGTCGCCGTCCCCGCGCCCGGGTGGACGGTCATCGGGCGTCCCGGGTGACGATCTCCGTGATGCGCAGGCCGAAGGCCTCGTCGACGACGACGACCTCGCCGCGGGCGAGCAGCGTGCCGTTGACGAGCAGGTCGGCGGGTGACCCGGCGAGGCGGTCGAGCTCGACGACGTCGCCGGGGGCGAGGGCCAGCAGCTGGCGCACCGTCATCCGGGTGCGGCCGAGCTCGCAGGTCACCTCCATCTCGACGTCGCGGAGCATGTCGATGCCCCAGCCGCTCGGCACGCCGGGTGCGCCGGCCGGGACGGCGTCCGCGATGCCGGCCGGCGGCGTGGTCGCCACGAGGGACACCCCGACGAGCGCGTGCACGGCGTCGCCGGCCACGAGCGGGACGAGCACCGTGGTGCCGCCGGCGAGGACCTCCAGGCAGTCCTCGACGGCGATCTCCGTCGGCGTCCCCTCGAGGCGCCCGCCGAGGGCGGCGGCCAGGGCGTCGAGCGCCGGGCGGAGGGCGTCCGCGGGCTCGACCGCGCCGAACGGGGTGTCGGCCAGGGCCTCGACGACGTCCGCGGCCAGGACGAGCAGGACCTTGCCCTCGATGCCGGCGCCGAGGTAGCCGGTGAGCGCCGTGCCGGTGGGCAGCGGAAGGCCGTCCGCGTCCGGGACCGGCTCGGCGAGGGCCAGGGGTTCGGCGCTGGGGATCTGCGTCAGGGCCTGGGAGACCGCGGCCAGCACGAGGTCGCCGTCGCGGCGCCAGGCCTCGGGGTCGGTCTCGGCGCCGGCACCGGGCACGAGGGGGGATGCGGAGAAGGTCATCTGCTGTCCTCGGGGTCCAGAGGCGGGCGGTCAGGGGTTCGGCACGATGAGGACGGCGAGCTTGCGGCCCGACGTCCCCGGAACGGCGTGGGCGAAGGTCGTCGCGGCCGACGTCACGGCCAGTGGCGCGGTCGTGCGGTGCTCGAGCGGCACGACGTCCCCGACGGCGAGCCGGCCGATGGCGCCGGACGGCAGCCGGAGCGGCTTGAACCGGACGGCCACGTCGACCTCGACGTCGGTGAGCCGCTGCTGCGTGCGCTCGGCGGCCTGCCGGCGGGCGAGCGCGCGGGCCTCGCCGTCCTGGGCGCGGCTCAGCCGCTCGAGCGGCGGGGCGAGCGTGGCGAACGGGATGCAGAGGGACGCCGCGCTGGTGCGGTCGGCGATCGTGAGGTCCATGCGGGCGACGACGACGGGGTCGGTCGGCGCCGCCAGCTGCACGAAGCCCGGGTTCGACTCCAGGCTCGCGAGCTCGGGCTCGACGTGGCCGAGCGGCTCCAGGGCGTAGGAGAGCTCGCGGAGCATCCGGCCGAGCAGGTGCCGGACGAGGGCCTGCTCGATGTCGGTCAGGGGCCGGTCGGGCTGCTGCTCGGAGCCCGAGCCGCCGAGGAGGTGGTCGACGGCCTCGAGCAGGGCCGGGACCTCGAAGCTCAGCAGTGAACGCCCCGACCAGGGCTCCAGGCCGACGACGGCGCAGACTGCCGGCTCGGGCAGGGTGGAGAGGTACTCGTCGTAGCTGAGTTCCTCGATGACGGGGGAGCCGAGCGTGCCGACGACGCGCAGGCTGGTCGTGAGCACGGTGGAGGACTGGCGTCCGAACGTCTGCATGGCGACGCGCAGCAGGTGCGCCTGGTCACGGGCGAGCCGGACCGGGCGCCGGAAGTCGTAACTGCGCGGCTCACCGCGGCGGCGGCGCGCGGACACGCCTGCCTGATCGGACCAACCCACGCCGCAGTCTTCGTCCGCCGCGCCCGTCGCCTTGAGCCGAGCTGCGGCGTCTCCTCCTCAGGAGCCCCCTTCCGGACACCCCGTCAACCGCTCGTCACTGCCCTCGTCACTGCATGACGAAGTCCGTGAAGTAGATGTCGTAAACCTTGTGCTCGTAGCGCTCGGAGATCTCCTTGACGAGCGCCGCCTTGGCCTTCTCGCGGCCGTCGCGCCCGGCCAGGCTGTCGACGGTACGGCCGCTGAACAGCTCGATCGCGGCGTCCAGGGCCTTGGCGCCGGACACGTCCTCACCGGCGTCGGCGCTGGCCTGC
>DASQJO010000382.1:0-5181 GCA_035630955.1 Kineosporiaceae bacterium | reverse complement strand
GCCGACGATCGACGCGCTGTGGGAGGCCCTGCTGGAGGCGGAGGGGCGCCCGTCGGACGACGACCGGCGGACGCCGTCCCTGTGGACGCGCCGAGTACGGGTGCGGGAGCTGACCCGCTGGAACGACCATCACGACCGGACGCAGGACGACGTCCTGCGACTCCTCGACCTCGCGATCCACCGGGCGGACGACGGTGCGCGCAGCGCGATCCCGGACGACCTGCCGCCCGATCCCTGGGCGGGCGGCACCGAGATCCCGGCAGCCTCGTCGCCGGACCCGGTTCCGGAGGACGAGCCGTACCTCATCCGCACGTGATGACGCATCCGGCACCGCCGGGGAGCAAGAGTGTGTCGCCGCAGCAATCCGGCGAGAACCCGGCGAGAAGGGATGACCGATGTCGTTCTGGAACGTGGTGTGGCTGATCGTCATCAGCTTCGCCTTCGTGGCCTACCTGATGATCCTCTTCATGATCCTCGGGGATCTGTTCCGGGACAGGAAGCTGTCCGCCTGGTTCAAGGCGCTGTGGATCGTCGGCCTGATCGTCTTCCCCTACCTGACCGCGCTCGTCTACATCGTGGCCAGAGGCCGGGGCATGGCCGAGCGGCGAGCCGAGGAGGCCGCCCTGATGCGCGAGCAGACGGACGCCTACATCCGCCAGGTGGCGGCCTCCGCGCCGCCGGCGTCCGGGGGTCCCGCGGACCAGATCGCGCAGGCACAGAAGATGCTGGACGAGGGCGTCATCTCGCGACCGGAGTACGACCAGCTCAAGGCCAAGGCCCTGGCCTGACCCCTGGATCGGCGCGGCGACCGGGCCCCTGCGAGAGGAAGGGTCCGGTCGCCGTGGGCCCGCGTGTAACGCCCGGCCCGGAACGGCGACTCCTCCCCCAGCGGCGCGTCCGCGTCGCCCGGCATCCAGGGAGGACCCATGTTCGTCTTCACCCAGTCCAACAGCGCCGACGGCAACGAGCTCCTGAGCTACCGCCGGAACGGGGACGGCGGCCTCGTCGCCCTCGACCCGGTTCCCACCAAGGGGCAGGGCAGCGGTGCGCCGCACCTGCCGTCGCAGGGCTCGGTGACCGTCTCCGGCGACGGGCGTCACGTCTTCGTGACCAATGCCGGCAGCGGTGACCTCGCCGTCCTCGCCGTCCGCCCCGGCGGCGCCGAACTCCTGCAGACCGTCCAGGCCGGTACGGCCCCGCGCAGCGTCGCGGAGCGGGACGGGCTGGTCCACGTGCTCGCGACGGGCGACCCCGCTGTCACCAGCTTCCGCTGGGACGCCGACGCCCTCACGCCGATCGCCGGTTCCCGGCGCGAGCTCCCCGCCGACGCCGACGCGGCGCAGGTCGGGTTCGGCCCGGACGGCCTGCTGCTCGTCACGTCGCGCGGGCGGGACGAGATCATCGCCTTCCCCGTGCGCGGCTCCGGCCTGCTCGGCGACCCGGTGACCGTTCCGTCGTCGGGCCCGACGCCGTACGGGTTCGCCACCACGCCCGGCGGGGTGGTGGTCGTGACGGAGGCGTTCCGGGCGCAGAAGGGCGCGGCCGCCGCGTCCAGTTACCGTGTGGCAGACGGCCGGCTCACGCCCGTGACGGGATCCGCCGCGAACGGGCGCAGCGAGATCTGCTGGGCGGTCGTCACGCCCGACGGCCGGTACGCGTTCACCACGAACTTCGCCGACGGCGCCGTCTCCCGCTGGCGCATCGACGCCGACGCGACCCTCGTCCTCGAGGACGCCACCGCGGGCCTGACCCAGGACGGCCGCAGCGGACTGCGCGACGAGGACCTGACGACCGACGGCCGCTTCCTCTACGCCATCGACGCGGACGCCGGGGAGTTGCGCGGCTGGGCCGTCGACGCCGCCGGCACCCTGACCCCGGTGGGAACGGTCGCGAACCTGCCGACCACGGTGGCGGGCCTCGCAGCGATCTGAGGCCCCGTCCCGATCAGGACCGGTAGTAGTCCTCGAGCGCCTGCCGGAGCGCCGCCCGCCCGCGATGCAGCAGGACCCGCTGGTTCTGCGCCGTGATCTCCAGCGCGTCGCACGCCTCCTCGCTCGTCAACCCCTGCACGTCGCGGAGGGTGACGACGACGCGCTGCCGCGGTGGCAACGCGGTGAGGGCGGCCTCCAGCAGGCGCAGGGCCTCGCCCGCCAGCACGCGCCCTTCGGGCTGCCCCTCCCACGTGGGCGGGACGCCGGCGGGGGTCCAGTGGTCCGGGTACGGATCGGCCGGGCCGCGGAACCGGTCGGGGTCCACGGTCGGGCCGGCGTCGTCCCGCGCGAGGGCGGACATCGGGACGCTGCGCGCCTCACGGCTCCCGCGCGTCCGGGCGCGGTTGACGAGGATCGTGAACACCCACGTGCGCAGCGTCGACCGGCCCTGGAAGGCTGCGAGGCCGCGGACGACGCCGAGCCAGGCGTCCTGGACGGCGTCCTCCGCGGACTGGGGATTCGAGACGTAGGCGCGCGCGATCCGCAGCATCGCCGGTGACCAGCGGTCGACGAGCTCGGCGAACGCGGCGTCGTCGCCGTTCCGCAGTCGCTCGAGCACCTCGGCGTCCGGGTCGGCGGTCGTCTGCGGCGCCCGCGGGCCCGGGCGTGTCACGCCCGCCGCTCGATCCGTCCGACCCCGTCCGATCACTCTCCTACCTTGGTGCATCCGGCTCCCGCTGGACAGCATTCGGCGCACGCGGCCCGGCGTGACGGCCGCCGACGTGGAACGATGCGGGTGTAACGCGACGGCTCCTGCCGGGACCACGCCGGGAGCGGAACGGAGGAGGTCAGGTGAACGACGAGGAGGTGGCGTGCCGGCAGGTGGTGGAGCTCGTCACCGACTACCTCGAAGGTGATCTCCCCGAGCCCCTGCGATCGGCCGTCGAGCGGCACCTGGCGACGTGCCCGCCCTGCGTGGCGTACGTCGAGCAGATGCGGACGACGGCCGCGTCGCTGCGTGAGGTCTCCGTCGAGACCATCAGCCCCGGCGCCCGGGCCGAGCTGGTCACGGCGTTCCGCAGTCTGCTGCCGAGGCGCGGGCCCGACGCCTCCTGACCCTCTGGGGGTACAGGACGGGCCGGAGCAGCCGATGATCCCTGGTGGAGGGATGATGGGCGAGCACGTGCTGCCGAGGCGGCCGCCGACGTCGAGAAGGCCATGGGCCTTCGGCGCCGTGGTCGCGTTCGGGCTGTCCGCCGGGTTCGCCGTCCTCCTGCACACCCGTCCCTTGAGCACCTGGGGCATGACCGCCCTCGACGACCTCGGCACGCTCGCGGCGGCTCTCCTCGGCGGCGCCGGCGCGGCTGTCGCCTGCGTCGGTGCCTTCCGATCCGGCCGGCGACGGCTCGGCCTCGCGTGGGGGCTCGTCGCCGCAGGCGTGTGGGCGTGGGCCGCGGGCGAGGCGGTGTGGTCGGTCTACGAGCTCGTGCTGCAGCAGCCGGTCCCCTTCCCTTCCGCGGCCGACGCCGGGTTCCTCGCGATGCCGGTCCTCGCCGGCGCGGGTCTGCTGCTGTGGCCGGCGGGCCGGGCCGGGCGAGGAGAACGGATCTCGGCGCTGCTCGACGGGGTCATCATCGCCAGTGCCCTGCTGCTGCTGTCGTGGTCCGTGAGTCTGGGAGCGGCCTGGCAGGGCGGCAGCGACCTCACGGCCGCCGTCATCGGCGTCGCCTACCCGCTGGGCGACGTGCTCCTCGCCTCGCTCGCGGTGCTGCTCCTGTCCCGCGCCGAACCCGGCGACCGGGCCGGCCTCGTCCTGCTCACCGGCGGAGTGCTCGCCCTCGCCGTCGCGGACACCGCGTTCCTCTACGGGACGGCGGACGGCACCTACGCCTCGGGCGACCTGCTCGACGTCGGCTGGGTCGCGGGGTTCCTGGCGATCGGCGTGGCCGGGCTCGCCCACCGTCCCGACCAGCTCCCCGTGCCCGGCAGGACGGCGAGCGCGCCGGCCTGGCCGCGGCTGCTGCTGCCCTACGTCCCGACGACGTTCGCCACCGTCGAGGTGTTCGGCCGGCTCTACACCGGCCGCCCGCTGCACCCCGTGCAGGTGACGTGCGCCCTGGTCATCTTCGCGGCCGGCCTGCTGCGCCAGTTCCTGGTGCTGGCGGAGAACCGGCACCTCCTGGCGACGGTCCGGTCCAGCGAGGAGCAGCTGCGGCACCAGGCGTTCCACGACCCTCTGACCGGCCTGCCCAACCGGGCCCTGTTCGCCGACCGGATCGACCACGCCCTGCGCCTCGCCGCCCGGGACCGCCTGCCCCGGTCCGTCCTGTTCGTCGACCTCGACGACTTCAAGCAGGTCAACGACGGTCTGGGGCATGCCGCGGGCGACCGCGTGCTGATGGACGCCGGTGCCCGGCTGCGGGCCTGCGTCCGCGACGGGGACACGGTCGCGCGGATCGGCGGGGACGAGTTCGCCGTCCTCCTGGAGGGCAGCGACGAGCCGCCCGAACGTGTGGCCGAGCGGATCGTCCGCGAGCTCCGCGGCCTGGCGGACGCGGACGGCCGGCCCGTTCCCGTCACGGCGAGCATCGGGATCGCGACCCACCTCCCGGGCCTGGGGCGGCAGGACGCCGAGGAGCTCCTCGCCGCCGCCGATCACGCCATGTACGAGGCGAAGAGCGCCGGCAAGGACCGGTACACGACGAGTCCGACGATCCCGCTGCGGCCGCGGCCCGCCACCTGACCTGCATGATCTTCGTCGCTGACGGCGCTGGATCCCGTGTCAGGGACCGAGCGCGGCCGGCGGCACCGACGTTCGCCCACGAAACGGTAGTGTCTACCACTTCGGGGGCGGAGGACCAGGACCGATCAGCGGGGGCAGTCCGAGGCGAGGGTCACCATGTCCTGCACGGCGCGGGCGACGCCGTCGGTGACGTTCGCACTGGCACCTGCGCGCCACCGGCGGAAGGCCAGGCGCACGAGGAACTGCACGGCCGCGGCGTCGGCCAGGACGTCCAGGTCACCCGCCTCGACCCCGCGGCGGTGGGCGAGACTCCGGGCGAGCTCCTGCTCCCACACCCGCTGTACGGCGAGGGTGTGCGGGAGCAGGGTCGGATTGCGGGCGACGATCTCGTCTCGCATCTGCATGGTGTCCAGCTCGGCGTCGAGCTTCCCCGCGAGCACCGTCAGCAGGTCGCGGATCTGCTCGGCGCGGGAGCGGCCCACGTCCAGCCCGTCGACGGCCAGCCGG
>DASQJO010000381.1:0-8109 GCA_035630955.1 Kineosporiaceae bacterium | reverse complement strand
AGCTTCAAGTCCGTGCGTCGGTGGCCGCCGCTACCGTCCTGGTATGCGAGCAAATGCCACGTTCAGCGTCGTCCGGTTCACACCGACCGACATCAAGCTGGACCCTGCCGTCGAGACCGCACTGCCCGTCGGTGTCGCCACGATGGAGAAGCACTTCGAGGGTGACATCGAGGGCCGCTCGGCGACGATCTTCACCTCGGCGTTCGACCCGGCGACGGAGACCGGGACCTACGTGGCTCTGGAGTCCTTCGAGGGATCCGTCGCCGGTCGGGAAGGCGCGTTCAACTTCGTGCACTCCGCGACCACCTCCGGCGCCGACCGCTCCCAGACCTTCTTCCTCCTGGTCCCGCACAGCGGAACCAGAGCTCTCGCCGGCATCACCGGGACGGGCGGGCTGAGCGTCGACGCCGACGGCACGCACCGCTTCTGGCTCGACTACGAGCTGCCCTGACCGCCTCCCATAGGGTCGACGGGTGCCGACCCCGCCTGCCCTCGAGCGCCTCCTCGCCGCCGTCCGGCCCGGGGACGACGCCGCCGCGGCCCTGGCTCGCGGGCGCGAGGACGCGCTGACGAAGCCGCGCGGCGCGCTCGGTGCCCTGGAGGAGGTCGCCGTCCGGCTGGCCTCCGTCACCGGCGCCTGCCCACCGCCGGTGCCTGCCGCGCCGGCAGTGGCCGTCTTCGCCGCCGACCACGGCGTCCACGCCCAGGGCGTCACCCCGTGGCCGCAGGAGGTCACGGCCCAGATGGTCGCGAACTTCGTCGCCGGCGGGGCGGCGGTCAACGCGCTGGCCCGGCAGCTCGGTGTCCGGGTCGTCGTCGTGGACGTGGGCGTCGCGGGTCCGGTCGACCCGGCGCCCGGACTGTGGCAGCGCAAGATCCGAGCCGGCACGCGGAACCTCGCCGTCGAAGCCGCGATGACCCGTGAGGAGGCGGATGCGGCGCTCGCCGTCGGGGTCGAGGTCGCCGAGCGTCTCGCCGACGAGGGCGCCGATCTGCTGCTCACCGGCGACATGGGCATCGCGAACACCACCGCCTCGGCCGCGCTCGTCGCCGCGTTCACGGGCGCCGACCCGCACGATGTCACCGGGCGGGGGACGGGCGCGGACGACGACACCCTCGCTCGCAAGGTGGACGTCGTCCGCCGCGGTCTCGCCCTGCACGGGCTGACGGAGGGCGTGGCCGCCGCCGACCCGGTCGCCGCGCTGGCCGCCGTCGGAGGACTGGAGCATGCCGCTCTCGCCGGGTTCGTCCTCGCCGGAGCTGCGCGGCGCGTCCCCGTCGTCCTCGACGGCGTCATCGCGGGCGCCGCCGCTCTCGTCGCGCAGGCCCTCGCGCCCTCGGCGGTCGACTACTGCCTGGCGGGCCACCGCTCGGCCGAGCCCGGGCACGCACACGCCCTGCGGGCCCTCGGACTGCGCCCGTTGGTCGACCTCGACCTCCGGCTCGGCGAGGGCACGGGAGCCGTCCTCGCCGTCCCGCTCGTCCAGGCCGCGGCGGCCGCGCTGCGTGACATGGCGACGTTCGACGCCGCCGGTGTCGTCGACAAGACCCAGGCCTGACCCGGGTCCGGGACGACCCGCACATCCGTCAGGAGATCAGCCAGACGGCGCTGTCGGGGGGCAGCTGACCCTCCGTCAGCTCTCTGCTGGCCAGCAGGACGTCGCCGTCCGGCAGAGCCACCGCCGCCGTCCCGGTGTTGACGAGGCACGTGAACCCCGGCTCCCGGCGGAACGCGAGCAGCCCCTCGCCCAGGTCGAGCCACTCCACGTTCCGTCCGGATCCCGCACCGAGGGCCGGCAGCTCGTGCCGCAGCTGCAGGGCCCGCCGGTACAGCTGGAGCATCGAGTCCGGGTCCGCCTCCTCCGCCTCGACCGACAGCCCCGCCCACGATGCCGGCTGCGGCAGCCACGGCTCCGCGGCCCCGAAGCCGAGCGACGGACCCGACGGCGCCCACGGGATCGGCACGCGGCAGCCGTCGCGGCCTCGCTCCGTGCGGCCCGACTTCTCCCACGTCGGGTCCTGCAGCAGCTCCTCGGGCAGGTCCTCGACCTCCTCGAGGCCGAGCTCCTCGCCCTGGTAGAGGTACACCCCACCGGGCAGCGCCAGCTCGAGCAGGATCGCGGCGCGGGCACGGCGGCGACCCAGCTCGACGTCCACGGGTCCGTGCCCGAGGTTGAGGACGCTACGTCCCGGCGTCGGCGACGCCGTCCGGCCGAGTCGCGAGACGTGCCGGACGATGTCGTGGTTCGACAGCACCCACATGACCGGGGCGCCGACGGCGTCGTGCGCGGCGAGGCTGGACGACGCGGTGCGCCGGAGCTCGCCGGCGTCCCAGGGCGCGCGGAGGAAGTCGAAGTCGAACGCCGTGTGCAGCTCGTCGGGCCGCAGGTACGCGGCGAGCCGCTCCGGGCTCGTCACCCACGCCTCGGCGACGAAGACGCGCGGCGGGTCGTAGGAGTCGGCCAACTCGCGCCACTCGCGGTAGACGTCGTGCACCTCGGGCCGGTCCCAGTGCGGGTGGTCGGCACGGTCGGGCGGGGTGAGGACGTGCTCCGCGTCCTGGCCGACGTCCGGCAGGTCGCGCTGCTTGACGAGGCCGTGCGCGACGTCGATCCGGAACCCGTCGGCGCCGCGGTCGAACCAGAACCGCAGGATGTCGAGGAACTCGCGCCTGACCTCGGGGTTGTCCCAGTTGAGGTCCGGCTGCTTGGGGTCGAAGAGGTGCAGGTACCACTCGCCCGGACGGCCGTCGGGCTCGACGACGCGCCGCCAGGCCGAGCCGCCGAAGACGGAGAGCCAGTCGTTGGGCGGGACGTCGCCGTCCGGCCCCTGACCCGGCCGGAAGAAGTACCGGTCACGCTCCGGCGACCCGGGCCCCGCCGCGAGCGCCGCCGCGAACCACGGGTGCTCGTCGGAGGTGTGGTTGGGGACGATGTCGAGGATCACGCGCAGGCCCAGGTCGTGCGCCTCGCGGATGAGCGCCTCCGCCTCGTCGAGCGAGCCGAAGGGCGGGTGGATGTCCCGGTAGTCGGCGACGTCGTAGCCGCCGTCCGCCTGCGGTGACGGGTACCAGGGGTTGATCCAGATGGCGTCGACGCCTAGGGAGGCGATGTACGGCAGGCGCTGCCGGATGCCCGCGAGGTCGCCGAGCCCGTCGCCGTTGCCGTCCGCGAAGCTGCGGATGTAGAGCTGGTACGTGACGGCCCCCCGCCACCACGGGACGCCGTCGCGCCGGTGCTCGTCGAGGGCGCTGTCCTGTCGGCCGGTCTCGCGGCCGGTCTCGGTCGTCACGACTCCCGAGCCTAATCGCGACGCACGCACGCACGAGAGGAGCGGTCGTGAGCGAACCGCACTGGCACGACATCGCCGCCTGGTACGACGAGGTCGTCCGCACCGGGCACACGCCGCACGCCCTGGCCGTGCACACGACGCTCGAGCTGGCCGGCGAGGTGGCCGGCCGGCGCGTGCTCGACGTCGCCTGCGGGCAGGGCATCGCCACCCGCGCGCTCGCCCGTGCCGGCGCCGCGTCCGTCGTCGGCCTCGACATCACCTCCGAGCTCCTTGACGCTGCCCGGTCGACCGAGGACCGCGAACCTCTCGGCATCACGTACGTGCACGGCGACGCGCAGCGGATGGACGAGATCGACGACGAAAGCGTGGACGTCGCCACCTGTCAGCTCGCCCTCATGGACATCCCCGACCTCGACGCCACGCTGCGCGCCGTCGCCCGCGTGCTGGTCCCCGGCGGCGTCCTCGCCGCGGTGATCAGTCACCCCTGCTTCCTCGCGCCGTTCGCGGCGACCGGCAGCACCACGGAGGGGGAGCCCGCCCGCGTCGTCGGGCGCTACCTGACGGAGGGCTTCTGGCGGTCGCCGAACCCCGACGGCGTCCGCCGGGTCGGCCACTGGAGCCGCACCCTGTCCACCTATCTCAATGCCTTCGTGGCCGCGGGCTTCGCGCTGGAGCGCTTCGCCGAACCACGGGCGACCGGGGCGTACGCGGAGGACCAGCCCGTGCACCGCGAGGTCCCCGTCCTGCTCGGCATCCGGGCGAGACGCGGGGCGGGATCGGGCGCGGCGTAGCGTGCCGGGCGTGACGAAGACCTGGTTCATCACCGGCACCTCCCGCGGGTTCGGCCGCGAATGGACGATCGCCGCCCTCGATCGCGGCGACCGCGTGGCCGCCACCGCCCGCAACGTCGATGCGCTGAAGGACCTCCAGCAGACCTACGGCGACGCGCTGCTCCCCATCGCGCTCGACGTCACCGACCGCGATGCCGACATCGCCGCCGTCCGGAAGGCGCACGACGCGTTCGGCCGGCTCGACGTCGTCGTCAACAATGCGGGGTACGGGCAGTTCGGCCTGGTCGAGGAGATCAGTGAGCAGGAGGCCCGCGCGCAGTTCGAGACGAACTTCTTCGGCGCGCTCTGGATCACGCAGGCCGCTCTGCCGTTCCTCCGGGCACAGCGCAGCGGCCACGTCGTCCAGGTGTCGTCGATCGGCGGCATCAGCGCCTTCCCCAACATCGGGATCTACAACGCCAGCAAGTGGGCGCTCGAGGGCCTCAGCCAGGCGCTCGCGCAGGAGGTCGCCGGCTTCGGGATCCACGTGACGATCGTCGAGCCCGCCGGCGACTCGACCGACTGGGGCGGAGCCTCGGCGAAGCACGCGACCCCGAACCCCGCGTACGAGAGGCTGCGCGAGGAGTTCGCCGCGCAGCGGGCCCGCCGGGTCGCCTCTCCGGGCCACCCCGAGGCGACGCGGGACGCGATCCTCCGGATCGTGGACGCCGAGCAGCCGCCGCTGCGCGTGTTCCTCGGTGACGGCCCGCTCGCCATCGCAACCCGCGACTACGAGTCGCGCCTGGAGGAGTGGCGCAGCTGGGAGTCCCTGTCGGTGGAGGCGCACGGACGCAAGGACTGATCAGGCGCGAGCCAGCACGATCACCTCAGGGCTGGTCGGCGTCACGGGCGAGGAGTCCCAGTCGCCGAACCAGCCCTCGATCGCGAGTCCTGCCCCGGTCAGGAGCGTGCGCAGGTGCTCCGGGTCGACGAACCGCAGCGTGGCGGTCGTCGTCCGCTGCCGGCCGCTGCACATCGACCGGATCCGGCCGGCGAACGTGACGAGGTCGGCGTCGTGCTCGCGCGGCTCCTCCACCCACGACAGGTAGGGCTCGCCGTCCGGTGCCGTGATCCCCACCAACGTCTCCTCGCGAGTCCAGTGCCGCCACGGCCGCGCCGCCGGGTTCCGGGTCTCGAACGCGAGGAGACCGCCGGGCTCGAGATGACGCCGGAAGGTCGCGAGCGCCTCGCGGACGGCGGCGTCGTCGAGCAGGAGCTGGAAGGCGTGCCCGGTCATCGTGACGAGCGCGAACCGCTCGCCGAGGTCCAGCGTCTGGGCGTGGCCCCGGACCCAGCGGACGTCCGGCGCCTTGACGCGGGCGATGTCGAGCATGGCCTCGGCGGGATCGACGCCGACGAGCGTGCCGCCGTGCCCGCGCCTGCGCGTGCTCGCCAGCCGCGTCCCGGTGCCGCAGCCGACGTCGAGCACCGAGGCGGCCGCGAGGTCGAGCCCCTGGTAGAAGTCGTCCATCGGGTGCCAGGGGTTCTCGGCGTCATAGAGCCGGGCGAACTCGGGGTCGGTGTAGGCCTCGTCGGAGCTCACGAGCCTCCTCGCGGGTGGAGGAGCTCGCCCTTCTCGAGCATGGCGACGAACGTCTCGATCCGGCGCGCCCGCGTCGCCGGCTTCTTCGCGGTCGCGAGCCGGTGCAGGATCGCGTACCGGTTCTGACTGTCGAGGCCGGCGAACGCCTCGGCCGCGGCCGGGGACGCCGCCAGCGCCGCGTCCAGGTCCGGCGGCACGGTCGCGGTGCTCGGCGGGGCGTACGCGGCGTCCCACCGGCCGTCCGCCTTGGCCCGCTCGACCTCAGCCAGACCAGCCCGTCGCATCCTCCCCTCCTCGACCAGGCGCGCCACGCGCTGGGTGTTGATCTGCGACCAGACGCTCCGCCGCCGGCGCGGTGTGTACCGCTGCAGCCACGCCGTCTCGTCCAGCGAGCGCGCCTGGCCGTCGATCCAGCCGAAGCACAGCGCCACGAGGACGGCCTCCTCGTAGGTGAGCGACGGGACGCCGGTGCCCTTCCTCGGGAACCGCAGCCAGACGCCGGCCGACGACTCGTGCTCGCGCTCGAGCCACTGCTCGAACTCGTCGGCGGTGGCGAAGGCGAGGACGGGGAGGTCGTCGGGTGCGGCCATGGCGTCAGTCTGCCGGGCAGGTGCGACAGTGGTTGCGTGCACAGCGTCGGCCGGCTCCGCCTCTACGGCGACAGCTGCGACCGCTCGGACTTCTACGGCCCACGGGACGCCCCTTCGTCCCGTCCCGCCGTTCCGGAGGTCCACCGTGCACCTGCTCGCTCTGCTCCGCCGTCCTGACGTCGCCCCGCTCCTCGCGGCGGCCACGCTCGGCCGGATCCCGCTCGGGATGGTCCCCCTGGCGCTCGTCCTCTTCGCCCGCGGCGCCGGGCTCGACTTCGGTGCCGCCGGGTCGCTCGCCGCGGCCTGGTCCCTCGGCCTCGCGGTCGGGACGCCGGTGCTCGGCCGCGGCGCCGATCGACGCGGACCCGCGCCGGTGCTGCTGGCGAGCGGCGTCGCCGGCGCCGCAGCGCTCGCCGCGCTGACCGTCCTGCCCGGTGCCAGCGCTGCCGGCGTGGTCGTCGCCGCCCTCGCCGGGCTCGCGACGCCGCCGCTCGAGCCCGCGCTGCGCATGCTGTGGCCGACGCTCGTCGAGCGCGACCAGCTCGAGCGCGCCTATGCCCTGGACGCCGCGATCCAGGAGGTCATCTTCGTCGTCGGGCCGCTGCTCGTGGCCGCCGCCGTCCTCGTCCGCGCGGACGCCGGGCTGCTCCTCGCCGCCACCCTCGTGCTCACCGGCACCGTGTGGACGGCGGCGCTCGGCGTCGTCCGTCGGCGTCGTCCCGGGAACAGAGGCGTCCGGCACTGGGCCGGGCCGCTGAGCGCGCCCGCGCTCGTGGCGCTCTACGCGGCGATCGCCGTCGTCGGCGCGCTCGTCGGGATGCTGCCCGTCGTCGCCACCGCCTACGCCGAGTCGCTCGGGACGGAGGCGCTCGCGGCGTTGCTCGTCGGGGCGAACGGACTCGGCGCCCTCGTCGGCGGCGTCGCGGTCGCCGTCCGGCCGACCCTCGTGCCCCGGCGGATACCGCCGCACCTGCGGCTGCCGCTGCTCGTCGCGGTCCTCGCCGCGGCGTACCTGCCGCTCGCCGTCGTCCCCGCGCTCAGCGGTGCGGATGCCGCCCTCGTCGGCGCCGCCGCCGTCAGCGGCCTCCCCCTGCCGGCGCTGCTGACCGCGTGCTACCTCGACGTCGACCGGCTGGCGCCGACCGGGACGGTCGCGGAGGCGTTCGGCTGGATCATCACGGCGTTCCTGCTGGGCAGCTCCGCGGGCGCCGCGGTCGCCGGCGTCCTGGCCCGGCAGGGCCGGCCCGGCTGGGCGTTCGCTGCCGGGATCGCCGCCGTGCTCGCCGCCGCCGGCGTCGTCGTCACCCGCCGTCGTTCTCGACTGCCCGTGGGCCGGAGCGGGGCATAGGGCCCCACGCACGGGCGTTGCACCCTGCGGTTCCCGTCGTCCCTGTTCAGCGCCTTCGGCGCCGGCCGGACGGCCCTCCCCCTACCGATACTGTGAGAGGCATGGCCGAGTTCATCTACACCATGCGCAAGGCGCGCAAGGCCCACGGCGACAAGGTGATCCTCGACGACGTCACGCTGAGCTTCCTGCCGGGAGCGAAGATCGGCGTCGTCGGTCCCAACGGCGCCGGCAAGTCGAGCGTGCTGAAGATCATGGCGGGGCTCGACCAGCCCAGCAACGGCGACGCCTTCATCAGTCCCGGGTACTCCGTCGGCATCCTCATGCAGGAGCCCGTCCTCAACGAGGACAAGGACGTCCTGGGCAACGTGCAAGAGGGTCTGGGCGAGATCAAGGTCAAGCTCGACCGGTACAACGAGATCGCCGAGAAGATGGCGGTCGAGTACACCGACGAGCTCATGAACGAGATGGGCACCCTGCAAGAGGCGATCGACGCCGCCGACGCCTGGG
>DASQJO010000380.1:0-3214 GCA_035630955.1 Kineosporiaceae bacterium | reverse complement strand
AACACGTTCTGCACGCCGCTGCTGCAGAGGCCGCTCGAGCACGGAGCCGACGTGGTCGTTCACTCGGTGACCAAATACCTCGCCGGGCACTCCGACGTCCTGCTCGGCGCGGCCGTGACCCGCGACCAGCAGCTGCGGGAGCGGCTGCACGGGCACCGCACGACGCGCGGCGCGATCCCCGGCCCCGCGGAGGCGTGGCTGGCGCTGCGGGGGCTGCGGACCCTGCACCTGCGCGTCGAGCGGGCCGGCGCCAACGCCGCGGAGCTCGCCCGGCGTCTCGCGGATCATCCGGCGATCACCCGCGTCCGGCATCCCTCCCTGCCCCATGATCCCGGGCATGCCCGGGCCCTGGCCCAGATGCGCGGCTTCGGCGCCATCGTCGCGATCGAGCCGGCCGGCGGCGCGGAGGCGGCCGAGCGGCTGGCCGCCGCAGTCGAGCTCTGGGTGCACACGACAAGCCTGGGCGGCGTCGAGTCGACGCTGGAGCGGCGGCGGCGGCACGCGTCCGAGCCGCTCCGCGTTCCGGAGTCGCTGGTGCGGCTGTCGGTCGGTGTCGAGGACGTCGAGGACCTCTGGGCCGACCTTGACCGGGCGCTCTCGATCAGCCGGTGAGGATCTCCGCCCGGTGCCTGCCGCGGCGGGCCTTCGCGACGAGATAGCGGCGGTTGGCCCGGGTCAGGTGCACCGCCGTCGACACCTGCTCGACGACCTCGATCCCGTGCTCGCGCAGCTGGCGGACCTTGTCCGGGTTGTTCGTGAGCAGCGCGACCCGGGTGGCGCCCAGCGCCGTGAGCATCTGGGCCGCGGAGCCGTAGTCACGCTCGTCCTCGCCCCGGCCGAGCGCCAGGTTGGCCTCGTACGTGTCGAGCCCGGCGTCCTGCAGGGCGTAGGCGTCGAGCTTGCGGACGAGGCCGATACCCCGCCCCTCGTGCCGCAGGTAGAGCAGGAAGCCGCCCTCGGCGCGGATGCGCTCCAGCGCCTCGCTCAGCTGCGGGCCGCAGTCGCAGCGCTCGCTGCCGAAGACGTCACCGGTGAGGCACTCGCTGTGCAGGCGCACGAGCGGCGGGTCCCCGCCGTCCGCCGACCGGGCCAGCGCCTCCTGCCAGTCGCCGAGGGCGAGCGCGATGTGCTCGCGGGCGTCGGCCAGCCCGTCGAAGGTGATCGCCTCCGCGTCGCCCACGAAGCCTCCCGGCGTCCGCAGCGGCAGCCGGATGCGGCGCCGGACCCGCGCCCGCGGTTCACGCATCGACGGCCTCCAGCGGCGCCGCGGGGTCGGCGAGACGCTCCGTGTCGACTGGGCGCGCAGTCTTGACCAGACCCTCGAGCGCCGGCACGAGGCCCGGGAGGTTGACGCTCATCGCCGCCCGGACGAGACCGTCCTCGATCCAGAACGCCACGTACCGGTGGTCCTCGAGCGAGCCGCGGACGACGACCTCCGCCCGCTCGGGCTGCTCGGCCGCGCCCACGTACTCCAGCGACACGTCGTACTGGTCGGAGAACACGTACGGCAGCCGCTCGTAGCTCTTCGGCTCGCCGAGCAGGGCCGCCGCGGCGACCGGCCCCTGACGGACGGCGTTCGCCCAGTGCTCGACGCGCAACCGGCGCCCGAAGACGGGGTGCTCCGCGGCGGCGACGTCCCCGGCGGCGACCACGGCGGGGTCGCCGGTGCGCAGGTCGGCACCGACGGCGATGCCGTTCGGCGTCTCGAGGCCGGCCTCCCGCGCGAGCCCGTCGGCGGGCGTGACGCCGACGGCGACGAGCACGGTGGCGCCGGGCAGGACGGTCCCGTCCGCGAGGCGGACGCCGGCCACGGCGCCGGAGCCGTCCACCGTGAGTCCCTCGACGGAGGCGCCGAGCGCGAACCGCACCCCGTGGTCGCGGTGCAGCGCTGTGAAGGCCGACGCGACCCGCCCGCCGAGCACGCGCTGCAGCGGCTGCCTGGCCGTCTCGACGACGGAGACCTCGCAGCCCGCGCGGCGGGCGGCGGCCGCGGCCTCCAGTCCGATCCATCCGCCACCCACGACGACGACGGGCTCACCCCGGGCGAACCGGGCCTGCAGGGCCTCGCTGTCGTCGATGGTCCGCAGCGAGAGAACGCCGTCCGCGTCCGCCCCCGGGACGCGGAGCCGGCGCGGCCAGGCGCCGGTCGCGAGCAGGACGGCGTCGTACCCGAACCTCTCGCCGGACGCGGCGAGCACCTCGCGGCGCTCCCGGTCCAGGCGGACGACGGCCGTTCCGGTCCTCAGATCGACGTCGTGCTCGGCATACCAGCCGGCCTCGTGGACGAAGACCTCGTCGCGGGGCGTCTCGCCCCACAGGTACCCCTTGGAGAGCGCGGGCCGCTCGTAGGGACGGTGCGGCTCGGCGGTCAGCAGCGTGAGCGTGCCCTCGTAGCCGCGCTTGCGCAGGGACTGCGCCGTCTTCGCCGCCGCGAGACCACCGCCGACGAGGACGATGCGTGCGGGACCTGTCATGGGTCACCTCCGTGAAGTGGTGTCCAGGACGCTAGAGGCACTGTATTCTTTCGTCAAGACGCATGTCCTTTAGAAGACGAGCCGGAGGCGGGATGGACGGGCAGTGGCGATCCGAGGACCTCGCACGTCTCGAGGCGTTGGTCGAGCCGACCCGGCGCAGGCTGTACGAGTACGTCGCCGGGCGGGGCGAGGCCGTGGGGCGTGACGAGGCCGCGCGGGAGCTCGGGCTCCCCCGGCACGCCGCGAAGTTCCACCTCGATCGGCTGGTCGAGGCCGGCTTGCTGACGACCGAGTTCCGGCGGCTGTCCGGGCGCACCGGGCCGGGCGCGGGTCGGCCCGCCAAGCTCTACCGCCGGGCACGGGCCGAGGTGAGCGTGAGCGTGCCGCCGCGCCACTATGGGCTCGTCGCCGAGGTGCTCGCCGACGCGGTCGAGCGCGCGACGGCGCGGGGCGAACCGCTCGCCTCCGCGGTCGAGGAGGCTGCGCGCGCGGCCGGCGTGCGACTGGCACCGGAGCAGGGTGCGGACGACGTCGTCGGCGCGCTGGCGGCCCTCGGCTACGCGCCGCGGGCCGGCGACGGGCTGGTGGAGCTCGCGAACTGCCCCTATCAGGCGCTCGCCGCCCGGCACACCGAGCTCGTCTGCGGCATGAACGCGGCCCTCGTCGAGGGCCTGCTCACGGCGCTTCCGTCGTCCGGGGTGACGTCACGGCTGGACCCCGCCCCGGGCCGCTGCTGCGTG
>DASQJO010000379.1:0-6923 GCA_035630955.1 Kineosporiaceae bacterium | reverse complement strand
CAAGCTCGGCGGCCGCGGACAGTGAGCTGGGCGGCCGCACTGCGCCCTATGGTCGGCTCGGCACGCTGCCCGGCGACCACTCGGCGCGCACGTGGGCGACGTGCCCGGTCATGAGTTCGCGCGCGCCGTCGGCGTCCCCGGCGACGACGAGGTCGACGAGCCGGTCGTGCTCGTCGGCCGCCTGGCGCAGGGTGTCCTGCGCGACGTCGCCGCCGCGTCCGTAGAGCCGCGAGCGGTCCCGCAGCCGGAGCACGGTCTCGGCGAGCACGGCGTTCCCGGCGAGGTCGAGCAGGGCCGCGTGGAAGGCGCGGTCGGCGCGGACGTGCGCGACGAGGTCCTCGGCCTCGGCGGCCGCGGTGACGGCCAGGGCCGCCTCCCGCAGCCGCCGCTCGGCCGCCGCGCGCCGGTCGGCGGGCTGCCGGGCGGCGCGCTCCGCGGCCGCCGGTTCCAGGAGCAGCCGGACCTCGCTGGTGGCGTCCAGCTCGACGTCGGTGGGATCGGCGACCCGGAAACCGCGGTTGCGGACGGCGACCAGGAGCCCGTCGCGGACGAGCTCCAGCAGCGCCTCGCGCACCGGGGTGACGGAGACGCCGAACCGTTCGGCGAGCTGCGGCGCGGAGTACACCTCGCCGGAGCTCATCGAGCCGGCGACCAGCGCCGCCCGGACGGCGTCCGCGACCTGGGCGCGCAGGCTGTCGTGGACCGCGACGGGCCTCAGCGCGGACAGGTGCGGGCCGGCGGCGTCCGCCCCGACCGGGTCCGGCAGCGTCACAGCTCGAAGCCTTCGGGGAAGGGGTCGGTGGGGTCGAGGTGGTACTGCGCCGTCCCGGTGACCCAGGCGCGTCCGGTGATCGTGGGGACGATCGCCGGCAGGGGCGCGTCCGCCGGCCCCACGGTCGTCTCCCGCACGGCGCGGCCGACGAAGTGCGTTCCGATGAAGGACTCGTTGACGAAGTCCGAACCGACGGCGAGCTCCCCGCGTGCGTGGAGCTGCGCCACGCGGGCGCTGGTGCCGGTGCCGCAGGGCGAGCGGTCGAACCAGCCGGGGTGGATCACCATGGCGTGCCGGGAGCGGCGGGCGTCCGACCCGGGCGCGACGAGCTGGACGTGGTGGCAGACGTCGATCTCTGGGTTGTCGGGGTGCACCGGACGGCGCTGCTCGTCGACCGCCGCCATGACGGCGAGCCCGGCGTCGAGGATGTCCTGCTTGCGGGAGCGGTCGAAGGGGAGCCCGAGCGCGTCGATCGGCAGGATCGCGTAGAAGTTGCCGCCGAAGGCCATGTCGTAGGTGACCTCGCCGAAGCCCTCGACCTTGACGGTCGCGTCCCGCTCGAGCAGGAACGACGGGACGTTCGTCAGCGTGACGGCGGTGGCGGCGCCGTTCTCGACCCGGACGTCGACCGTCACCAGGCCCGCCGGGGTGTCGAGCCGGATCGTGGTGACGGGCTCGACGACCTCGACCATGCCGGTCTCGACGAGCACGGTGGCGACGCCGATCGTGCCGTGCCCGCACATCGGCAGGCAGCCGGAGACCTCGATGTAGAGGACGCCCACGTCGGCGTCCGGCCGCGTCGGCGGCTGCAGGATCGCCCCGCTCATCGCCGAGTGTCCGCGCGGCTCGTTCATGAGGAGCTTGCGCAGGCCGTCGCTGTTGGCCATGAACCAGCGGCGGCGGTCGAACATCGTGTCGCCGGGGATCACGCCGACGCCGCCGGTGACGACGCGGGTCGGCATGCCCTCGGTGTGCGACTCGACCGTGTGCAGGACGCGGCGCGACCTCATCGCAGGCCCTCCGCCAGCACCTTCTGCGTCGCCTCGCGGACCTGCGCCTCCTGCTCGGGCAGCAGCGGCACGCGGGGCCGGCGGCAGGGGCCGCCGTACCGGCCGGCGAGGTCCATCGAGAGCTTGATCGCCTGGACGAACTCGGTGCGCGCGTCCCAGCGCAGCAGCGGGTGCAGCGACCGGTACAGCGGGAGCGCGGTGGCGAGGTCCCCGCTACGGCCGGCATTCCACAACCGGACGCAGGCCTCGGGCAGCGCGTTCGGGTAGCCCGCGACCCAGCCCACCGCGCCGGCGAGGGCCAGCTCGAGGGTGACGTCGTCCGATCCGACGAGCAGGTCCAGCCCGGGTGCCAGCTCGGCGATCTCGTAGCCGCGCCGGACGTCGCCGCTGAACTCCTTGACGGCGACGATGAGCCCCTCGCCGAAGAGGCGGGCGAGCAGGGAGGGGGTCAGGTCGACCTTGGTGTCGTACGGGTTGTTGTAGGCGACGATCGGCAGGCCTGCCCTGGCCACCTCGCGGTAGTGCTCGACGACCGCCCGCTCGTCGGCCCGGTAGGCGGTCGGGGGCAGGAGCATGACGCATGGCGCACCGGCCGCAGCCGCCTGTTCGGCCCAGAGCCGCGCCTCCGCCGCGCCGTAGGCGGCCACGCCCGGCATCACCGTGATCCTCCCGTCCGCGGCTTCGACCGCGGTGCGGACGACGGCGGCGCGCTCCTCGGGCGTCAGCGTCTGGTACTCCCCCAGCGATCCGTTGGGGACGACCCCGTCGCACCCGTTGTCCGCGAGCCAGCGGACGTGCTCGGCGTAGGCGTCGAGGTCGGGGGCGAGCGAGCCGTCGGGCCCGGTGGGGCGCAGGGGCAGGGCGGTCGCGACGAGGACGCCGTGCCAGGGGCGGGCGGACCGGTCGGATCGGTCGGTCATGAGGAACCTCCGGAATCGGGAACGGGCGGCGGCGAGGGGGTGGCGTCGGCGACGGCGACGATGCCGAGCGGAACGGGGATGGCGACCGGCCTGGCGGCCGAGCCGAGCAGGTCGGCATACGGGTCAAGGGCCCGGCCGGTGGCGTCGGCGGTGATCGCGGCGATCGCCGGTCCGCAGATGCGGCCCTGGCACCAGCCCATGCCGGCGCGGGTGAGCAGCTTGACCGTGCGCGGGTCGGTGGCGCCGAGCTCCGTGACGGCCTCCCGGACGTCGGCGACCCGCACCTCCTCGCAGCGGCAGGCGACGGTGTCGTCGGTGAGCCAGCCGGTCCATCCGTCGGCGACCGGGTGGGCGCGGTGCATGGCGGCGGCGAAGGAGGCCATCCGCTCGCGGCGCGCGGCGACGGCGGGGTGCGGCGGTGCCGGCTCGCGTCCGGCCGCGACGGCGGCGGCGGCCGTGCCGGCGAGTGCGCCCTGCACGAGGGCGAGGTCGGCGCCGCCGATCCCGGTCACCTCCCCGGCGGCGAGCACCCCGGGGACGCTGGTCCGCCCGACGGCGTCGACCTCGACGGCGGGAGCGCCGTCGGGGCCCGGGGTCGTGGCGCAGCCGAGGTGCAGCGCCAGCTCGAGGCGTGCGACGAAGCCGTACGACACCGCAGCCACGTCGCAGGTCACCTCGCGCGTCGTGCCCGGCAGCGGGCGCCACCGGTCGTCGAGCCGGGCGACGGTGACGGACTCCAGGCGGTCGTCGCCGTGGGCGGCGACGACCGCGTTCCGCAGGTGGACGGGTACCCGATGGCGGGCCAGCAGGGCGCCGTACCTCGCGCCGTCGGCGATCTTGCGCGGGCTGCCCGCCGCTGCTCGCCAGCCGCGGGCCCACCCGCGTCCGTCGCCGGCCTCGTCGACCTCGACCACGCGCGTCCCGGCCTCGGCGAGCGCCGTGGCGACGGGGAGCAGGAAGGGTCCGGTCCCCGCGACGACGGCCCGCGACCCCGCGAGAACGCCGTGCTCCTTGAGCAGTGCCTGCGCCGCCCCGGCGGTGACGACCCCCGGCAGGTCCCAGCCGGGGAAGGGCAGGACCCGGTCGTGCGCGCCCGGCGCGAGCACGAGGGCTCCCGCCTCGACGGTCGCCGCCTCCTCGCCGCCGCGCACGCTGCGCACGATCTGGGCGCGTACCGGACCTGCCGGTGCGGCGTCGACCCGCCAGACGCGAGACCGCGACAGGTGGACGAGCCGTCCCGACGCGAGCGCCTGCTCGAGGCGCCGGTTCAGCTCGCGCCACTGGTGGACGTGCTCGGCGGGCTGCCCGCCGCCCGGCCCGTGCCGCCAGTACTGGCCGCCCGGTCGCGCCTCGGCGTCCACGAGCACGACACGCGCACCGGACCGGGCGGCGGTGACGGCGGCGGCCGCGCCGGCGGGGCCGGCGCCGACGACAGCGACGTCACACCTGGTGGTCGGCACGGCCGGCTCCGATCTGGGTGCGGACGTCGAGGTTCTCGGCGGCAGGCTCGAGGCAGGCGCGGCGGTCGGGGCGGCCCTCGATCTCCACCAGGCAGTCGAAGCAGACCCCGATCCCGCAGAACAGGCCGCGCGGGCTGCCGGCGAACCGGGTGGTCCGCCAGGACCGGATGCCGTGCGCCCACAGCGCCGCGCCCACCGTCTGGCCCTCGGCGAACGGGACGGGCGAGCCGTCGAACTCGAAGGAGCTCACACGGTCACCTCCGCGAAGCGCTCGGGTCGGAAGGGCCGCAGGTCCAGATCGGGCTCGACGCCCGCGAGGACCTGCGCGAGCAGGTGGCCGGTCCCGGTGGCGAGACCGACGCCCGCGCCCTCGTGGCCGCACGCGTGCAGCAGCCCGGGGGCGCGCGGATCGGCACCGACGACGGGGAGGTGGTCGGGGCAGTAGGGGCGGAAGCCGGCGTAGCTGCGCAGCAGCGACACGTCCGCGAGGACGGGGAACAGCCGGACGGCCTGAGCGGCCAGGCGCCTGACGACGGGCAGCGGCATCTCCCGGCGGAATCCCACCCGCTCGCGGCTCGCACCGACGAGCACGGTCCCGGCACGCGTGCCCTCGACGACGGCGCTGCTCTCCAGGCCGGCGTCGTCGCTGGCGACGTCGGCCACGTACTCGGCGGCGTACACCTTGTGCCGGATCATCGGGGGCAGCGGCTGGGTGACGAGGATGACCCCGCGGCGAGGCAGGATCGGCAGCTCGATCCCCGCCAGCGCGGCGACCTCGCCGCTCCAGGTTCCGGCCGCGTTGACGACGGCGCCGGCCGCCACGTCGCCGGACGCGGTCCGGACACCGACCACGCGGTCGCCGCTGCGGAGGAACCCGGTCACGGCCTCGCGCGTCCGGATGCGAGCGCCGAGCCGGCGGGCGGCCTGCAGCATGCGCGCGGCCGCGAGCATGGGCTGCACCTGAGAGTCCTGCGGGTAGAGCACGCCGCCGGCGAGATCGGGGGCGAGGTGCGGCTCGTGTGTCCGCAGGTCCGTCGCGCGGACCTCGATCGCGTCGACGCCGGTGGCGCGCTGCCGTGCCGCGAGGTCGTGCAGCGCCGGCAGCGCCGCGGTGTCGGCGGACACGACGAGGCCGCCCTTGGGCTCGAACTCGAAGCCGCCGCCGGTCGCCGACACCACGTGATCGGACACCTCCGCCCAGAGCCGGAGCGAGAGCAGCGCGAGGTCCAGCTCCGGACCCGGCTCCTTGTCCGAGACGAGGAGGTTCCCCTCGCCGGCCCCCGTCGTCCCCCCGGCGACCGGACCGCGGTCGAGGACGACGACGCTCAGCCCTCGGCGCGCGGCGGCGAGTGCCACCGCGGCGCCGACCACGCCGGCGCCGACGACGGCGACGTCAGGGCTGCTCTCCACTGGAGTAGTACATCACACCTTACTTACGGCCGTAAGGGGCGGCGGCGAGCTGTCGGACGAGGCCGCGCCCGTGCCAGGATGACGCGCTGTGCGCTCGATCGTCACGAAGGTCGTGATCAACGCCTTCGCCATCTGGATCGCCACACTCGTGATCCCCGCGGTCTCCGTCGCCGGCGGCAGCGTGGGGCAGACGGTGCTCTCGCTCGTCGTCGTCGGCGCGCTGTTCGGGGTGATCAACACGTTCATCAAGCCCGTCGTGAAGCTGTTCACGCTGCCGCTCTACGTGCTGTCCCTCGGTCTCATCTCGTTCGTGGTGAACGCGTTCATGCTGAAGATCGTCGAGTGGCTGTCCGGGAAGATCGGGATCTCGTTCGACGCCGGGCCCTTCTTCTGGTCGACCATCGGAGCGGCCGTCGTGATCACCTTCGTCAGCCTGATCCTCAACGTGCTGGTCCCGGACGGGGACGACCGGTGAGCACGGGACCGCGGTCCTGGTCGCCGCCCGACGCCCGGTTCGAGGGCTCCGAGCAGCAGGGCCTTCCGGGTGGGGATCCGGCGGGTGCAGGACGGCCGGGAGCGAACCCGCCGCGCGCGGGACGTCGGGCGGCCGCCGTCGCCGGACTCGTGGCCGTCGCCGTCGCAGGCGCCGTGGGCGGATGGCTCCTGGGCCGCGGCGGCTCGCCTACGCCGACGAGTGCGCCGACCACGGGCACCGCCACCACCGCCGGCGCCGGCGCCACGAGAACGCCCGCGGCCTCGCCGTCCGCCTCGCCCTCGCCCACCGACGCGCGCTTCGCCGACGCCACGAGGATCGAGGCCGCGGACGCCGCCGCCGAGCTGCGCAGAGCGGGGCTGCGCACGTCGGGCGACGCCGTCGAGGCCTGGTCGTGGAACGACGCCAACGGCAGGAACGTCCTGCTCGCCACGAAGACCGTCGGCGCGCGGGAGGGGACCGTCGTCCGGTCGGCGACGCTGCGCGTCTACCAGGCGGCCGGGCTCGGCGACCACCCCCGGATGCTGCTGACGCCGCTGCGCGACCCCGGCACGTCCCCCTGCGAGCTCGACTTCAACCTCGACTTCGTCCCGGGCTCGATCCAGGTGGCGGACCGGGACGGCGACGGGTACGGCGAGGCGACCGTCGGCTGGTGGTCCTCGTGCCGCGGCGATCCGGGGCCGGTCCGCCTCAAGCTGGCGCTGCTCACGAAGGGCGGTTACGACATCCTGCGCGGGTACGGGTTGCTCGCGTCGATGCAGCTGCCCGACGGCATCACCGTCCCGCCCGCCACCTTCACCCCGAACGTCCCGAGGTCGCGCTGGCCGCGAGGGACGTACGAGGCGACGGTCGCTCTGT
>DASQJO010000378.1:0-4828 GCA_035630955.1 Kineosporiaceae bacterium | reverse complement strand
AACAAGGTCCGCGGCGTGCGGGCCGCACTGGCGTGGAACCTGGAGACGGCCAAGCTCGCCCGCCAGCACAACAACGCCAACGTGGTGTCCGTGGGCGCGCGGATGCACTCGGCGGAGGAGGCCATCTCGTTCGTCGAGGCCTTCGTCGCCGAGCCGTTCTCCCAGGACCCGCGGCACGAGCGCCGGATCGCGCAGCTGGCCTCCTACGAGGACACGGGCGCCCTGCCGCCGCTGCCGGAGTAGGTCGCCGTCCGGCTTTCGGCGGGCGGCCCGGCGCCGCCTACCGCAGGCTGTCCGCGTGCCCGAAGGACACACCCTCCACCGTCTCGCACGCCGCCACCAGCAGACCTTCGTCGGCCGCACCGTGCACGCCTCCAGCCCGCAGGGTCGCTTCGCCGCGGGCGCGGGGCGCCTCGACGGCACGGTGATGCGCACCGCGCAGGCGCACGGCAAGCACCTCTTCCTCGGCTTCTCCCCACCGGCGGAGGCGGGGCGGCGGCCGCGGCCCGACCGGTGGCTGCACGTCCACCTCGGCCTCTACGGCACCTTCGTCTTCGGCACCCCGCCCGCTCCCGAGCCCCGCGGGGCGCTCCGGCTCCGCCTGGAGAGCGACGACGCCTGGGCGGACCTGCGCGGTCCGACGGCCTGCGAGCTGCTCACCGAGCCGGAGATCGACGGGATCCGGGCCCGGCTCGGCGCCGACCCGCTCCGGGCGGACGCCGACCCGCACCGCGCCTACGCCCGGATCCGGCGCTCCACGGTGCCGATCGGAGCCCTGCTCATGCAGCAGGAGGTCGTGGCCGGCATCGGGAACGTGTACCGCGCGGAGGTGCTCTACCGGCACCGCCTCGACCCGTGGATGCCGGGTCGCGAGCTCGCGGAGGGGCAGTGGGAGGCGCTCTGGGGCGACCTCGTCGTCCTGCTCAAGGACGGCGTCCGGCGCGGCCGCATCGTGACGACGCTGCCGCAGGACCGCCCGCACCGGTCGGGCACGGTGCGCCGCGACGAGGCGCACTACGTCTACCGCCGCACCGGCCTGCCGTGCCGCATCTGCGCGACCCTGGTCGTCGCCGACCCGATGGCCGGCCGGACGCTCTACCGCTGTCCCTACTGTCAGAAGAGCCAGCCGGAGTAGGGCGCGACCGGCCAGCCGAAGGCCGTGGCCGCCGGGTACAGCGCCGCGTGCCGGTGCACGGTGACGAGGCCGGCCTTCGCGAGCGCCGCCAGGGTCCGGCCGCCGAGGTACGCCGCCCCGAGGTCGCGGACGTCGAGCGCGAGGTCCGGCTCGGCGTCGGTGCGCTCGCAGCGGGCGCCGTCCGGACCGCCCTCGAGCCGCCACCGCCCGGCGTTGTCCGGCAGCAGGTCGTCCCGGACGTCGAGCACGACGTCGACCGGCGCCTGGTAGCGGCGGGCGGCGAGCGCGCCGGGCAGATCGACGATGCGCACCCAGAGGCCGTCGGCCAGCTTGACGCCTGCGCCCCGAACGTCGACGAGCAGCTCGAGCAGCGCGTCGTCGACCGGCCGGCGGCGGGCGACGACCTTGCTCACCAGGTCGAGGTCGAGCAGGCGGCTCCACAGCGCGTGCGCGGCCGGGGCGTCGAGGGCGACCGCCTCCCGCAGGGTCACGGTGTAGTCCGGGCCGGTGTCGGTCCAGTCCATCTTGCGCAGGAACAGCGCGTAGGCGCGGACCTCGCCGGCCTTGTCGCGGACGGTCAGCAGCCGCTGCCGGTCGTACTCCTTGCGCATCGACTCGGGCAGGTGGAAGAGCGCCTCCCGCAGGGCGGGCCGCGGCCGCGACGTCCAGCCGGGCCGATCGGCACGGGCGCGGTCGTAGAGGTCGGCGACGAGGTCGCCGTGCCGGTCCAGGTCGGCGGTCTCGAACCGCGCGACGAGGTCCTCCGAGCCCGGGACGTTCCGCAGCGCCGTCCCCCGGCCGAGGGTCAGGGTGAGCCACGACGAGGCCATGCCGTAGCCGAAGCGGCCGTAGATCGCGGCCTCGGCGGCGTGCAGCGCCGACACGAGCTCGCCCCGCTCCCGGACGGCCTCGAGATGGAACCGCATCATCGCCCGCAGGATCCCGCGCCGCCGGAACTCGGGATGGACGCCGACCCAGGTGAGGCCGCCGCAGGGCACGTTCCCGCCGGGCACCGGCAGGTCGAGGGTGAGCGCGGCGTGGATGCCGGCCAGCCGCGGCGGGTCGTCGAGCCGGACGCCCGCGACCCGGTCCCACTCGAGCAGCTGCCGCGCGGCCTCGTCGTCGTCGGGCTGGGTCGCGTAGCCGAACGCCCACTGGTCGACGTCGAAGAACTCGGCCTCGTCGGCGGCGGACAGCGGCTGGACCTCGAGCGGTGTCACGCCCGCGATCGTGTCATCGCGACCGCGGGAGGCACCACGGATTTGCCGGCGAGGCAGAATGCGCGGGTGTTGCTGACGCCGACGGAGCGTGACCGGCTCCTGATCTTCACGGCCGCGGAGCTCGCCCGCGCCCGCCGCGGCCGCGGTCTGCGGCTCAACGTCCCGGAGACGGTCGCGCTCGTCGCCGACACCGTCTGCGAGGCGGCGCGCGACGGACGCCGGCACGACGAGGCGCTCGCGGCCGGGCGCGCGGTGCTCGGGCCGGACGACGTCCTCCCGGGCGTCGCCGACGTGGTCACGGAGGTCGCCGTGGAGGCCGTGTTCGACGACGGGAGCCGGCTGGTCGTCGTCCACGACCCGGTCGGCGGCGGCCACCTGGGCGAGGACGCCCCGGGAGCGGTGCTGTCCGCTCCCGCTCCCGAACCGGCTGCCGCCACGGTCGAGGTGACGGTCGAGAACACCGCGTCCGTTCCGGTCAGCGTGAGCAGCCACTTCCACTTCTTCGAGGCCAACCCGCGGCTGCGGTTCGACCGCGCAGCCGCGTACGGGCGCCGGCTCGCGGTGCCGGCGGGGGAGACGGTGCGCTTCGACCCCGGCACGCCCGTCACCGTCGGGCTCGTGCCGCTCGCGGGCGAGCGCGTCGTCGTCGGCTTCTCCGGGCTCGTCGACGGTCCGCTGGACGCGCCCGGTGCCCTGGACGAGGCGCTGCGCCGGGCCCGCGAGTTCGGCTATCTCGGGGCGGGGGAATGACCGCCCGGCCGCACGTGGAGGGCGTGTTCCGGCCGGGCGACCGGGTCCGGCTGGGCGACACGAACCTCGTCGTCCGCGTCGAGGCGGGGGCGGAGCCGGACGACGGGTATGCCCTGCTCGCGGGCTTCGGCAAGACCGCCCGCGACGGCATCGGTCTGCGAGCGGTCCCCACCCGGGAGTCCTGCGACGTCGTCGTCAGCAACGTCCTGCTCCTCGACCCGGTGCTCGGCGTCCGCGCCGTGAGCATCGGCGTCCGCGAGGGGCGGATCAGCGGCATCGGCCGCGCCGGCAACCCCGACACCACCGACGGCGTGGACGTCGTCGTCGGCGCCTCGACGATCGTCGTCCCGGGGGAGGGGATGATCGCGACAGCGGGGGTCGTCGACACCCACGTCCACCTGCTCTCGCCGCGGATCTGCGAGGCCGCGCTCGCCAGCGGGGTCACCACGCTGCTCGGGCAGGAGTTCGGGCCGTTCTGGGGTCCCGGCGTCAACACGGGCTGGGGGCTGCGGACGGCGTACCGCGCCTTCGACGCCTGGCCGGTCAACGTCGGGTTCCTCGGCCGCGGGTCGTCGTCACGACCGGAGCCGCTCCTGGAGGCGCTCGAGGCCGGCGTCTGCGCGTTCAAGGTGCACGAGGACTTCGGCGCCCACCGGCGCACCCTCGACACCGCGCTGCGGGTGGCCGACGAGCACGACGTCCAGGTGTGCCTGCACACCGACGGGCTGAACGAGAACCTCGCGCTCGAGGACACCCTCGCCGTGATCGGCGGACGGTCCGTGCACGCCTACCACGTCGAGGGGTGCGGCGGCGGGCACGTGCCGAACGTGCTCGAGCTCGCCGGTGTGCCGAACGTGGTCGGCTCCTCGACGAACCCCACGCTGCCCTTCGCGCGGGACGCGGTCGCGGAGCACGAGGCGATGATCATGCACGTCCACGGGCTGGCGCCGTCACAGGAGCGGCTCGCCAGAGACCGGGTCCGGGCCGCGACGATGGCGGCCGAGACCGTGCTGCACGACCTCGGCGTCATCCCCGTGACGTCGTCCGACGCCCAGGGCATGGGCCGGGCCGGCGAGACGGTCCGGCGCACCTTCGCGATGGCCGCGGTGAACAAGGCCGCGCGCGGTCCGCTCCCGGGTGACGACGGTGACGACGGGGACGACGACAACACGCGCGTGCTGCGCTACCTCGCCAAGCTGACGATCAACCCGGCCCTCACGCACGGCATCGCCCACGAGGTCGGCTCGCTCGAGGTGGGCAAGCTCGCCGACATCGTGCTGTGGCGGCCGGCGTGGTTCGGCGCCAAGCCGAGCTACGTGCTCAAGGCCGGACTCGTGGCGTGGGCCGCGACGGGCGACCCCAACGCCGCGATCGACACCGCGCAGCCGCTCGTGCTGGGGCCGCAGTTCGCCGGATCGGGCGCGGCCCCCGCCGACGTGTCCGTGGTGTTCGTCAACGCCGCCGCGGCGCAGGCCCAGGGGGACGGCGTCCCGACCCGGCGCCGCCGGGTGGCCGTCCGCGGCACCCGCGACGTCGGCCTCACCGACATGCGGCAGGGCAACGACCGGGCGGGCTCCGTCGTGGTCGACCCGCAGGCACGCCGCGTGACGCTCGACGGCGAGGAGTTGACGGCGGCCCCGGCCGACCACGTCCCGTTGACCCGGCTCTACCACCTGTAGCGGCGTTGACCAGGGAGGATACGAACTGGTCACGATTCAACAAC
>DASQJO010000377.1:0-2669 GCA_035630955.1 Kineosporiaceae bacterium | reverse complement strand
ATGGACAACGGCACCGAGAACATGGACTGGGTGGCCCGGGCACTGCGCCGCATCGTCGAGTTCACCCAAGCCGGGGGTGAGATCAACATCGTCGTCACGGGGATCAACGTCGGCGCCCAGCCGTACTGGAACGCCGAGGCGACGATGCTCATGCACACCAAGGGCATCCTCGTCATGACGCCGGACAGCGCGATGGTGCTCACCGGCAAGCAGTCGCTGGACTACTCCGGCGGCGTCTCGGCCGAGGACAACTTCGGCATCGGCGGCTACGACCGCGTCATGGGCCCCAACGGCCAGGCGCAGTACTGGGCGCCGGACCTCGCCGCCGCCGTCGACGTGCTCATGGCGCACTACGAGCACGGCTACGTCGCGCCCGGTGAGGCGACGCCGCGACCCGCGCCGACGTCGGACCCGCGAGACCGGGACGTGCGGGACTACCCGCACGAGCACCCGGACAGCGACTTCCGCACCGTCGGCGACATCTTCTCCTCGCGGACGAACCCGGAGCGGAAGAAGGCGTTCGACATCCGCACCCTGATGCGCGCGGTCGCCGACCAGGACCACCCGACGCTCGAGCGCTGGGCCGGCATGGCGGACGCGGAGACGTCCGTGGTGCTCGACGCCCACCTCGGCGGCAGGCCCGTGTCGCTCATCGGCATCGAGTCGCGCCCCGTGCCGAGGCGCGGGTTCCCGCCGAGCGACGGCCCGGACACCTGGACGGCGGGCACCCTCTTCCCGCAGTCGTCGAAGAAGACGGCCCGCGCGATCAACGCGGCCTCGGGGTCGCGGCCGGTCGTCGTGCTGGCCAACCTCTCGGGCTTCGACGGGTCGCCGGAGTCGATGCGCCGGCTGCAGCTGGAGTACGGCGCCGAGATCGGCAGGGCGGTCGTCAACTTCGACGGGCCGATCGTGTTCTGCGTCGTCTCGCGCTACCACGGGGGCGCGTTCGTCGTGTTCTCCAAGACGCTCAACGACCGGATGCAGGTGCTCGCCGTCGAGGGCTCCTACGCCTCGGTGATCGGCGGCGCGCCGGCGGCGGGCGTGGTGTTCACGGGCGAGGTCGACCGGCGGACGAGCTCCGACCCACGGGTCACCGCGCTGGAGCGGCGCGCCCGGGACGCCGGCGACGTGCAGCGCGCCCGACTCGTCGCGGAGCTGGCGGACCTGCGGGCGGCGGTCCGCTCCGAGAAGCTCGGCGAGGTCGCGGCGGAGTTCGACGCCGTGCACTCGATCGAGCGCGCCGTCGCCGTCGGCTCGGTGGACGCCATCATCTCCGCCGCCGAGCTGCGCCCGGCCCTGATCGACGCCGTCGAGCGGGGTCTCGCCACCCCGTCGCCCTGACGACGAGGGTGATCATCCTCTCTCGTCGGCGCCGGACGACACGTCAGCGGCCCTGAGGGCACGCAGCCCGACGCGATCGAGCTGCGGGCCCCCCGGCGGCTCCCGACCGGGCACGGGTCGCAGACCCGCCACGAGAAGGTCGAGGTGGCGATGGGCCAGCCGGCCGTCGACGTCCCGCGGGAGGCCGGGCAGCGGCCGAGCCAGCCGCACGAGGAGGGTGCCGACGTCGGCGAACGTCACGTCGGCCGCGAGCGTGCCGTCGGCATGGGCCGCGTCGACGAGCCGCTGGACCAGCGCGGCGCTCCGCTCGCGCGCCGGCCCCAGGTCCGGATCCTCGAGGTCGAGCCGGTCCAGGACGAGCGGGATGACCGCGGAGACGCGCACGTCGAGGGCCGCGTGCAGGTAGCGGACCAGCGCCCCGAGGCCGTCGCCCGCTGCGTCGAGCGCTTCCTCCGCTGCCGCTGACGTGCGCTCGAGGGCGTCGAGGACGACCGCCCGCAGCAGCGCCGTGCGGTCCGGGAACCGCCGGTAGAGGGTGGCGATGCCGACGCCCGCGCGCCGCGCGACCTCCTCGAGTGGCGCGCCGGTGCCCCGTTCGACGAGCACGTCGCGGGCGGCGGCCAGGAGCTGCTCCTGGTTGCGCCGCGCGTCCGCGCGCAGCCGGGGCCGGACCTTCGTCTCGTCGGTCACATCCGGAGACTAACCCTCCATATCGTCTTGACAGAACTCTTGTGCAGGCGGAGCGTTAGCGGAGACAGATCCTCCGTTTACGACGAAAGGGGTGCGCCATGGACGACGTCCTCGTGGCGCAGGAGCGCTTCGACCGGGCCGAGCTGACGGGAGACCGCGCGACCCTGCGGGAGCTCATCGACGACGACTTCCTGTCCATCGGCCCGAAGGGCTTCGTGCTCGACAGGACCCGATGGATCGACCGGCACGACCTGTTCTCCTACGACGCGCTCGAGACCGACGACGTCGACGTGCGGCGCTACACGGACGACGTCGCGATCGTCCGGAACGTCCAGCGCAACCGCGCCACGTGGGCGGGCAAGGACGTGGCCGTCAGCACCCGGGTGAGCCAGGTCTGGCTGCGCCGCGGGGAGGCGTGGCGGATCGTCGGGATCCAGTTCAGCCCCCTGGCCGAGGGGTGAGGCGCCCCGTGCGGACGAGCATCAGCATCACCACAGTGCCCGAGCCGGCCGAGCACCTGGCCGAGCACCTGCGTGAGGTCGTGCAGGCGGCCGACGAGACCGGCATCGACACGGTGTGGGTGGCCGACCACCTCCTCCAGGCCGACCCCGTGTCGACCCCCGACCAGCCCATGCCGG
>DASQJO010000376.1:0-3572 GCA_035630955.1 Kineosporiaceae bacterium | reverse complement strand
CGACGAGCGACTCGAGCTCCGCGCACAGGCGCTGCGGCTCGGCGTCGAGTGCACCACCGCGCTCGTCACGGCGGGTGCCGGCGGGGCGATGCTCGCGACGTCCCCGGCGCAGCGCAAGGCGCGCGAGGCGCTGTTCCTGCTCGTCCAGGCACAGACGCCGCCGATCCGGGCGGCGACCCTGCGGACCTTCACCTGACCGGTGACGCCCGCCCGCGCAGCCGCCAGGGGACGCCGAAGCGGCCGTCGTGCGCCACCTCGTCCACGGGCCGCCGCCCGCGGCGCAGCGACGGGGACCGCCGGTCAGGCGCGGCGTGGCCGACGCTGACGACACCGACGATCCGGCGGTCGGCGGGAGCGCCGAGCGCCGCGAGCACGTGCTCCCGGCGCTCCGGGGGGACGCCGAAGAAGCACGCACCCAGCCCGGCGTCCACCGCGGTCAGCAGCACGAGCAGCGCGGCCATGCCGGTGTCCACGTCCCAGTAGGGGACCGGCCAGCGCGCCTCGTCCCGGTCGGTCCACCCCTTGTCGGGCTCCGCGTAGCGGGCGAGGTAGCGCTGGGGGTCGGAGAGACACACGATCAGCACCGGCGCGGACCGCATGCCGCGCAGCCAGCCGTCGGGCTCGTCCTGGGGGTCGGTGCTCGCCTCCCAGAACCGCTCGAGGTCCTCCCGACGGCGCAGCACGACGAAGTCCCAGCCCTGGCTGAAGCCCGCGCTCGGCGCGTGCAGGGCGTTCTGCAGCAACCGGTCGAGGACGGCGTCGGGCACGCCCCGCCCGCTCTGATACGCCCGCACCATGCGACGCGTGCGGACGACGTCGGCGAACTCCATCCCCGGACTCTGCCACGGAGGCGCCGACCGTCCTCGGCTGGGCGAGCGGGAGGAGGAGAAGCGCAGGTCAGCCGTACGAACGACATCTGTTCGTGACCGTGTCGCCCTTGGCGTGGCGGCACCTGACATGCTATGAGGTGCGCCACATTCACCCTCCGTGGCTTGGAATCACCCATTCGGGTCACGCAGGCTGTGGCCTGTCGCTCGACCGGGCGACTGCAGGGCTGTGACGCCGAGTTCCGCCGGCGGCCGCTGCGTACCGCAACATCCACGGCGGAAGCGGGGGACCCGATCTCCACGACGTCGCGCCGATCCCACGGTGACGTCTCGGGGTGAAGCCGGTCCCGACCGGCCGGGCACCTTTCCAGCCCGAACCCGACAGCTCACCTCGCAGGCGGATGGGGAAGGACACTCGTGTCTGATCACTCCGCAGGTTCGCTTCGCCCTGCCCTCAAACAGGCCATGAAGCAGGTCGCCGTCACCGGTGCGACCGGCTCGCTGCTCGTCGGCGGCGCCGTCGCCGGGCTCGCGACGGGCGCGCCGGTCGCGTCCGCCGTCCCGGCGGCCAAGCCCGCGACGACGGCGGCCACCACCGGCGCCACGACCGCGGCAGCGGTGAAGCTCCGGACTGCTCCGACCGCCTCGCACACGAAGCGGAAGGTCAACGTCAAGCTCGAGATGCGGACGGCGGCGTCGCTCAAGGGACGGCCGTACCGCTACGGCGCCGCGGGCCCGCGCGCGTTCGACTGCTCGGGCTACGTGCAGTACGTGTTCAAGAAGCAGCACTGGAAGCTCAACCGCACGGCCGCGGCGCAGTACCGCCAGACCAAGCACCTCGCGAAGCGGAGCGCCCGCGTGGGCGACCTCGTCTTCTTCTACGGCTCGGGCGGCATCTACCACGTCGGTATCTACGCCGGTAAGGGCACGATGTGGGCCGCGCCGCACACCGGTGCGGTGGTGCGCAAGCAGAAGATCTACGGCAGCAACTGGAAGATCGGCCGGGTCCGCTGACCCAGCCGGACGACCGGCGAGGATCGGGTCCTCCACAGCGAGGGGCCGGGGACGTGGTCCCCGGCCCCTCGCCGTCCCTCGCCGGCTCCTCGATCACATGCTCAGTGCAGGTCGTCCTCCCAGAACTCCAGGGCGGCGCGCTCGCCGCCGCCGTCGGGGTGGCGCACGTGCTCGGAGTCGCGCAGCTCGACCCGCCGGATCTTGCCCGAGATCGTCTTCGGCAGCTCCGCGAACTCGAGGCGGCGGATCCGCTTGTACGGCGCCAGGTGCTCGCGGCAGTGGTCGAGGATGTCCTTCGCCGTCGCGGCCGTCGGCTCCCACCCGGTCGCGAGCACGACGAACGCCTTCGGCACGGAGAGCCGCAACGGGTCCGGCGAGGGCACGACGGCGGCCTCCGCGACCGCCGGGTGCTCGACGAGCACGCTCTCGAGCTCGAACGGGCTGATCCGGTAGTCCGAGGCCTTGAACACGTCGTCGGAGCGCCCGATGTAGGTGATGTAGCCGTCGGCGTCCCGGGCTGCGACGTCACCGGTGTGGTAGACCCCGGACCTCATCGCCTCGGCCGTGCGGTCGGGGTCGTCGCGGTACCCGACCATGAGCCCGAGCGGGCGGCCCAGCTCCGGGGAGTCCAGCCGCAGGCACAGCTCGCCCTCCGCGGGGCCCTCCGCCCGGATCTCGTCGCTCACGGGATCGACGAGGACGACGTCGTAGCCCGGCAGCGGACGGCCCATCGAGCCCACGACCACCGGCTGCGCCGGCGCGTTGCCCACCTGCGCCGTGGTCTCCGTCTGGCCGAAGCCGTCGCGGACGACGAGGCCCCACACCCGCCGGACGTGCTCGATGACCTCGGGGTTCAGCGGCTCGCCGGCCGCGACGACCTCGCGCAGCGGCAGCCGCCCGGCCCACGCTGCCAGGTCCTGCTGCACCAGCATCCGCCACACCGTCGGCGGCGCGCAGAACGTCGTCACGCCCACCCGCTCGAGGGCCTCGAGCAGCGCGGCGCCGTCGAAGCGCGCCTGGTTGATCACCGTGACCGTGGCCTCGGCGTTCCACGGCGCGAACAGGCTGCTCCACGCGTGCTTCGCCCAGCCCGGCGACGAGACGTTGACGTGCACGTCCCCGGGCCGCAGGCCGATCCAGTACATCGTCGAGAGGTGACCGATCGGGTACGACGTGTGCGTGTGCTCGACGAGCTTGGGCGACGCCGTCGTGCCGGACGTGAAGTAGAGCAGCAGCGTCTCGTCGCCGGCCGTGTCCTCGCCGTCGAACTCGCCGCCGAAGCCCTCGGCGTCCGTGTAGGCGAGCCAGCCCTGGGGCGAGCCGCCGACGGCGATCCGGGTCACGTCGCCGGCCTGCTCGAAGACCCCGGCGTCGGACGCCCGCGCGACCACGTGCCGGACGTGCCCCCGCTCGATCCGGTCCCGCACGTCGGACGCCGACAGCAGCGTGGTCGCCGGGATGATCACCGCTCCCAGCCGGATCGCCGCCAGGACGGTCTCCCACAGCTCGACCTGGTTGCCGAGCATGAGCAGCAGCCGGTCCCCGCGCCGCACGCCCTGCTCCGCGAGCCAGGCGGCGAGCCGGCGCGAGCGGGCCGCCAGCTCGGCGTAGGACAGCTTGAGCTCCGAGCCGTCCGGCTCGACGATCCACAGGGCGGGGCGGTCCCGGGCCTCGCCGGCGGCGACGGCGTCGAACCAGTCGCGGGCGTAGTTGAAGCGCTCCGGCCGCGGC
>DASQJO010000375.1:0-2231 GCA_035630955.1 Kineosporiaceae bacterium | reverse complement strand
CGGGCAGTTGGATGTTGTCCGTCCACCGCGTGCGTCCGGTGATGAGCCGGGCGTCCTCCTTGCGGCGCCGGGCGCGGCCGAACTCGCGCTCCTCGACGGCCGGGGTCTCGTCGACGGCGGTCACGACGCACCTCCCGCGGGAGCCGGCGCCTCGTGCGACTGCCTCGCGGCGGCCTGGATGGCGCGGACGATGTTCTGGTAGCCGGTGCACCGGCAGAGGTTGCCCTCGATGCCCTCGCGGGCCTCCGCCTCGCTCGGGTCGGGGTTGTCGTTGAGCAGGTCGATCGCCTGCATGATCATCCCGGGCGTGCAGTAGCCGCACTGCAGCGCGTGGTTCTCGTGGAAGGCGCGCTGTACGGGGTGCAGCTCGCCGTTCGGGGTCAGACCCTCGATCGTCGTGACCTCGCTGCCGTCGGCCTGGACGGCCAGCACCGAACACGACTTCACGCTGCGGCCGTCCAGGTGGACGGTGCAGGCGCCGCAGTTGCTGGTGTCGCAGCCCACCACGGTGCCGGTCTTCCCCAGCCGATCACGCAGGTAGTGCACGAGCAACGTGCGCGGCTCGACGTCGTCGGCGTAGCGCACGCCGTCGACGGTGACGGAGATTCTCCTGGTGCCCATCCGGCCTCCACGTCCGTGGTTCCTGACGCGGGGCGGGTCAATCACCACCCCGCTGTGGCTACGGCGAATCCAATGTCGTTGAACGCAAGAACACAAGACCCAAAGGCAAGGGCCGCGACCCATGCTGGCCCGGAACTCGCTGGACCGCGCGGGCAGGCCGTCGGCATCGTTCGGGCATGCCCGAGGTCACCGTCCACCTCGTCGAGGACCCACGCGTGGTGAAGCGGCACGCCGCCGGCTGGCTGGCCCGGCACGCCGTCGAGGCGAACGTGCCCGCGACGCTCCTGGTCCGCGACCTGCGACGCGCCGACGCGGGCGAGGCGTCGACGTCGAGCTGGGCGCTCGCGGTCGCCGGCGGCGAGCTCGTCGCCCTCGGCATGCACACTCCCGGGTACTCCGCGCAGCTCGCGGGCGCGGACGCCGAGGTCGCCGTCCGGCTCGCCGACGCCTGGCACGCGGCGGGCCGTGAGCTCACCGGCGTGGCGGGCGCCGGCGACGCCGCGGCCGCCTTCGCGCGCCGATGGGAGGTCCTGACCGGTGCGCGGGTCGGGCTCGGGATGCGCGAGGGCCTGCACGTGCTCGACGTCCTGGTGCCGGCGACCGGCGTCCCCGGGGCGGGCCGCCTCGCCGGTCCGGCGGACGTCGACCTCGTGGTGCGCTGGCTCGAGGACTTCGGCGCCGAGGCGCTGCCGCACCTGCCACCCCTGGACCCCGCCGTCGTCCGAGCGCGGGTCGAGCACGGCTCGTTCGTGCTGTGGGAGGACGGCCGCCCGGTCAGCCTGGCCGGGTTCCGGACGGCGGGCGGCGTCGGCCGGGTCGGCCCGGTGTGGACCCCGCCGGAGCATCGGAGGCGGGGCTACGCCGCCGCGGTCACGACGGCGGCGACGCGGGCGATCCTCGACGCCGGTGCCCTCCCCGTGCTCTACACGGACCTGGCGAACCCGACGTCGAACGGCGTCTACCGGCGGCTCGGCTACCGGATGGTGGCCGAGACGGCCGAGTGGGTCTTCGCGGCCTGAGGGGACGCGGCGGTCAGCGCGGGACGCCGTGGTGGATCGGGCCCTCGCGCTCGCCGAGCCGGCCGCCGTCGCCGCCCCACCGGAGCGCGATGATCTCCGCGGCGATGCTCACGGCCGTCTCCTCCGGCGTCCGGGCCCCGAGGTCGAGCCCGATGGGCGAAGACAGCCGCTCGAGCTCGTGCTCGGAGAGCCCGGCGTCCAGCAGGCGCTTGCGCCGGTCCTCGTGCTTGCGCCGAGACCCCATCGCCCCCACGTAGGCGACCGCGGGCAGCTTCAGCGCGACTTCGAGCAGCGGGACGTCGAACTTCGTGTCGTGGGTCAGGACGGCGATCACGGTCCGCTCGTCGACGCGGCCGGCCTCGGCCTCCGCCGCCAGGTAGCGATGCGGCCACTCGACGACGACGCGGTCGGCGTCCTTGAAGCGGGAGCGGGTGGCGAACACCGGCCGCGCGTCGCACACCGTGACCCGGTAGCCGAGGAACGCGCCGATCCGGGCGACCGCCGCCGCGAAGTCGATGGCCCCGAACACGATCATGCGGGGCGGTGCCTGGTACGACGCCACGAACAGGGTCAGCTCGTCGCCGCGCCGCT
>DASQJO010000374.1:0-5745 GCA_035630955.1 Kineosporiaceae bacterium | reverse complement strand
GACCGTCGTCGCCGTCGTCGTCCTGCTCGTCGTCGGGATCACCGTCGTCGTCCGGCAGGCGCAGCACGACAAGGCCGTCGCGACGGCGTCCGCACCCGGCGGCGTCCCCGCCAACCTGCTGCCCGACGGTGGCATCGCCGGGGTCAGCGGCACGACGCCGGCGGACAAGACGCCGGTGACCGTGGAGATGTGGGAGGACTTCCAGTGCCCGGCGTGCCGTGCCTTCGAGGCCGACAACAGCGCGCAGCTCGAGTCCTGGGCCCGGCAGGGGGTGGTCCGGCTGGTCTACAAGCCGGTGTCCTTCCTCGACCGCGCCTCGACCACCAACTACTCCACACGGGCGCTGATGGCCGCGGCGGCCGTGGTGAACTCCTCGCCGCAGTCGTTCCAGAAGTTCCACGACCTGCTCTACTCGAACCAGCCGGAAGAGGGCAGCGCGGGCCTGACTGACACCAAGCTGGCCGACCTCGCCGCGCAGGCCGGGGCGCCTCGGGACGCCGTCGCCTCCGCGCTCAGCTCGCAGATCTACAAGGGCTGGACGGTCCAGCGGACGGACGCCTTCTCGGCCACGTACAACCAGACGCCGACGATCCTGATCGACGGCAAGGAGGTCGGGTCGTCGTTCGACGCGGCGTCGATCAAGTCCGCCGTCGCCGCGGCCGCCGCCGCGAAGGGCCTGCCCGCCCTGAAGTGACCCCCCCTTTGGTCGTGATCATGCAATCCGCGTTGATCTGTGGTCGAGTCGCTACTGATCAACGCGGATTGCATGATCACGACCAGTTTGCATGATCTAGTCGTCGGTGGCTGTGCGGGTGTGGGCGGCCACGAGGGTGGCCAGACGTCGCGCCTCGGCCCGGCCGCGCTCGCCGTCGGCGCGCTGGATGGCCATCACGGGAAGGACGTCGCCGTCCGCGAGGTCCAGCGTGGCCCACGGGTCGCCGCCGCCGAACCGGACGGCGACGATCTGCGGCCACTCCAGCCGCGTCACGTTCACCACGTTGCGGACGACGAGGCCGTCCGGCTCCGGCGTCGCCCGCAGCCGCGCGAACAGCAGCAGCACGTAGGCGATCGCCCCGGCGAGCACGACCATCCCGACCCGGTCGTACCAGTGCCAGGGGATCGGCCCGTCCCCCGGCGCCAGCACCGCGAGCCCGAGGAGCACGACGGCCTGCGCCACCGCGAAGCCGATCGCGACCCGCCGTGCACGGAACGGCCGGAACGGCTCCTCGCCCGTCAGATCCGGCATGCGTGAATGCTCGTGACCAGGATCGCGCGCGCGCCGAGCGCGTACAGCTCGTCCATGACGTGGTTGGTCCGGCTGCGCGGGACCATCGCCCGGACGGCCACCCAGCCGGGGTCGTGCAACGGGGAGATCGTCGGCGACTCCAGGCCCGGCGTGATGATCGTGGCCTTCTCGACGAGCTCGACCCGGACGTCGTAGTCCATGAGCACGTACTGCCGCGCCACCAGAACCCCCTGCAGCCGACGGACCAGGACCTCGATGGCCGGGTCCGCCTCCCCTACTGCCGGGCGCACGAGCACGGCCTCCGACCGCAGGATCGGGTCGCCGAAGACCTCGAGCCCGGCGTTCCGCAGCGTCGTCCCGGTCTCGACGACGTCCGCGATCACGTCGGCGACGCCGAGCCGGACGGCGGTCTCCACGGCCCCGTCCAGCTTGACGACCGCCGCGTGGACGCCGTGCTCGCGCAGGTATCGCTCGACCAGTCCGGAGTAGCTCGTCGCGATCCGGCGTCCGGCCAGCTCGGCGAGCTCGGTCACGGTGCCCGTGCGGGCCGCGAAGCGGAACGTCGACTCCCCGAATCCGAGCGAGAAGACCTCGCGCGCGTCGGCGCCGGAGTCGAGCAGCAGGTCGCGGCCGGTGATGCCGGCGTCCAGCGTGCCGGCGCCGACGTAGACCGCGATGTCCCGCGGCCGCAGGAAGAAGAACTCGACGTCGTTCTCGTGGTCGGCGAGCACCAGCTCCCGGCTGTCGCGGCGCTGCCGGTAGCCGGCCTCGCGGAGCATCTCCGTCGCGGCCTCGGACAGCGCCCCCTTGTTCGGGACGGCGACCCGCAGCATGGGACTCCTCACAGGTAGCGGTAGACGTCGTCGAGGTCGAGCCCGCGCGCGACCATGAGCACCTGCAGGTGGTAGAGGAGCTGGCTGATCTCCTCCGCCGTCCGCTCGGCGCTCTCGTGCTCCGCGGCCATCCATACCTCGGCGGCCTCCTCGACGACCTTCTTGCCGATGGCGTGCACGCCGGCGTCGAGCAGCGCGACGGTGCCCGACCCGGCCGGCCGCTCCTCGGCGCGCGAGCGCAGCTCGTCGAAGAGATCGTCGAAGGACTTCACGCCCGCCAGGCTAGGCGATGACCTCACGGCCGCCACGGCGACGTGGTGATCATGGGATGAGGTCACGCACTCGATCACGCATTGCGCATCCGGCGCACGCCGGCCCTGCAGCGGTGACGGTGAAGCGCATTGCTGGGCACAGAGCGCGTCTGCCGGACGCGCCGGCCGTCACGCCACGGCTTCGACCGCGGGGTCGGCGAGGCCGATCCGCTCCTCCCGCGAGACGCGCAGCCAGACGAAGAAGCCCCAGATGACGAAGGCGCCGTAGACGCCGTACATCACCGCGGACGGGTAGAACTGGAAGTGCAGCAGCTCTGGCACCCCGACCAGGTCGACGGCGATCCAGCAGAGCCAGAAGTCGACCCAGCCGCGGGCCATCGCGAACGTGGCCAGCATCGAGCCGACGAAGATCCAGGAGTCGGCGAGGTAGTACCACCAGGGCGCGGGGAAGCCGGCGCCGACGCTCTTGAAGATCACGTAGCAGACGAGCACGAGCACGATGGACGTGGAGAGGTACCACGCGCGCTCGACGCCGGTCGCCCAGCGGGGGTGGACGGCGGGGCCGCTGCCGCCCTCCTCCTTCTTCGTCCGCGCCCAGCGGTACCAGCCGTAGGCGCTGGCGAGGATGAAGAACACCTGCCGCGCCGCCTGCCCGTACAGCGTCGCCCCCTGCGGGTTCCCGAAGGCGACCCCGAGGAAGACGGTGAAGAGCAGGACGTTGCCGACGATGCCGACGGGCCAGGCCCAGACCTTGCGGCGCAGGCCGCCGACGGCCGACGCGAGGCCGAAGAGGTTGCCGACGATCTCGCGGTAGGTGATCGCGTGGCCCGCGATGAGCAGCTGGGCCTCGAAGGCCCGCTCGAACCAGTTCACTGCAGCCGTCCCTAGGGTCAGGGCTCCGGGGGACGACGAGGTCGGCGAACGCCGACCCGGACGGCGCGTCCTCGACGACGCCACCGCCTGCGTGCTGCCTCCCGTCCGGACTCTCACCGTCGGTCCTGGAGTTCCACCAGGTCCACCGGCCGCTGGCTGCGGTCGGGTCGCGGACTGTCACCGCCGGTTCGGAATTTCACCGACCCCGGAGCACGCGTGCGTGTTCGACCTCAGTATGCACGCCCTCGCTGATCACGTCAGGGTCAGGGCGTCGCGCACGTCCTTCAGGGAGGGGTTGCTGAGGAAGGTGTCGCCGATCCGCACCGTCGGCACCAGCTCGTTCCCGTCGTTCACGGACCGGACGACGGCCGCGGCGTCCGGGTCCTCCCAGATGTTCACGGACGTGTACGGGATGCGGGCGAGCCGGAGCTTGGCCCGCAGCTTCATGCTGAAGGGGCAACCGGGCCGGGTGTACATGATGACCTCGGACACGTCCTCAGCGTGACACCGCTGCGGCGCGCGGCGCCATCGAAATCAGGGCAGGTCGGGCAGCTCCAGCCGGCCCTGTCCGTCGCGCAGCAGGGGGGTCGCCATCACGACGGCGGCGACGTCGAGCGCGCCGTACACGTGCGGGTAGGCGTCCGCCTCGCCCTCCGGACCCACGGCGTCCACCTGCAGCGGGACGGTGAGGCGGCGCTCGTCGATGGTCAGCAGCACCAGCGGCTCGCTCACGTCGGCGTAGAACCGGTCAGCCATCGTGCGGACCTGGTTGCCGTAGGACGCGTGGAGGAAGCCCTCCTCTTCGAGCGTGCGGCCGAGCGTGGAGATCCGGTACTCCCCCGCCTCGAGCGCCGACTCCCAGTCCTTCTCGAGCGCGATGTGGTAGATCACGGGTGTCCCTTCGCGGCCAGCTCGCGCAGCCGGGCGATCTCGGCGCCGGCGTCGTCCGCGCCGTAGACGGCGGACCCGGCGACGAAGACGTCGGCGCCCGCCTCCGCGCAGCGCGAGATCGTCTCCTCCGACACCCCGCCGTCCACCTGCACCCAGACGTCGAGGCCGCTGCGGCGCACGGCCTCGCGGGCGCGGCGGACCTTCGGCAGGCACGCCTCGAGGAACTTCTGGCCGCCGAAGCCGGGCTCGACGGTCATGACGAGGATCATGTCGAACTCCGCAAGGAGGTCGACGATCGGCTCGACGGGCGTCGCCGGCCGCAGCGCGACGCCGGCACGAGCGCCGACCCGCCGGATCTCGCGGGCCAGCCGGACGGGGGCCTGCGCCGCCTCGAGGTGGAAGGTGACGTTCTTCGCGCCGGCCTCGGCGTAGGCCGGCGCCCAGCGGTCGGGCTGCTCGATCATGAGGTGGACGTCGATCGGGAGCGGGCCCGCCCTGACCAGCGACTCCACCACGGGAAGCCCGAGCGTCAGGTTCGGGACGAAGTGGTTGTCCATGACGTCGACGTGCGCCCAGTCGGCGTCCGCGATCCGGCCCAGCTCGTCCGCGAGGTGCGCGAAGTCCGCGGTGAGGATGCTCGGGGAGATCTGCAGGGCCACGGCCTCGACCCTACCGGCGTTCCCGGACCTCACCTCCCGTCCAGCGGGGGAGGGTGCGTGTTCGCCCTGCGCGGATCGGGCACCCGAGATCTCCTGCCGTTCACCCGATGGGGGGAGACTGGGGGCTCCGCGAGCGACGGAGGTCTCATGCCGGAGGGTCGGCCCGTCCTTCTCACTGTCGACGACGACGTGTCGGTGTCCCGCGCGGTCGCGCGGGACCTGCGGCGACGCTACGGCGAGCACTACCGCGTGGTGCGCGCCGAGGACCCGCTGCAGGCGCTCGACGCGCTGCGCGAGGTCAAGCTCCGGGGTGATCCGGTCGCCGCGATCCTCGCGGACTACCGGATGCCGGGGCTCAACGGCATCGAGTTCCTCGAGCAGGCGATGGACCTCTTCCCGCGCGCCCGACGCGCCCTGCTCACCGCGTACGCCGACACCGACGCCGCGATCGCGGCGATCAACGTCGTGGACGTCGACCACTACCTCCTCAAGCCGTGGGACCCGCCCGAGGAGAAGCTCTACCCGGTCGTCGACGCGATGCTCGAGACCTGGCGCGCGCTGGGCGACGCCCCGGTCCTCGACGTCCAGGTCGTGGGTCATCCATGGTCGGCGCCGTCCCACGAGGTCCGCGACTTCCTGGCGCGCAACTCCGTCCCCTACCGCTGGTGGACGGTCGAGGACGCCGAGGGCAGGCGGCTGCTCGACGCCGCGGGCGTCGAGGCGTCGGCGATCCCCCTCGTGGTGACCCCGGAGGGCACGACGCTGGTCGCGCCGGCGATGAGCGAGCTCGCGCAGGCCGTGGGCATGACGACGACGCCGGCGACGGACTTCTACGACCTCGTCATCGTCGGCGGCGGCCCCGCGGGACTCGGGGCGGCCGTGTACGCGGCGTCCGAGGGCCTGCGGACCGTGCTCGTGGAGAGGCAGGCCACCGGCGGCCAGGCCGGCCAGAGCTCCCGGATCGAGAACTA
>DASQJO010000373.1:0-3064 GCA_035630955.1 Kineosporiaceae bacterium | reverse complement strand
GCTGCGGGGTCACGTGCAGGGCGTGGGCCCGGAGCAGGGCGACGCTCTCGACACCCTCCTCGGCCGGCACGACCCGAAGCCTAGCCGCCCGATCTGGACCCGGTCCAGCCTTGGAACGAGACCAGGCCCGACGCCGCCCCGCGCGTACTCAGCCAATGCGGCGTTGCTCAGCCAGTGCTCGTCGTGTACCGGTACAGGAGGAGCAGTGACTGAGCAACGCCGGATTCGGTGAGCACGAGGGCGGGGTTCGGCGCACGGCCGGGCCGTCTGCGGCAGGATGGCCCCGTGCCGGACGACGAGAAGATCTGCAGCCACCTCGACCAGGTGGACCTCGACGCGCAGCCCAGCTCGACCGGGTGCGAGGACTGCCTGCGCACCGGGGACCGCTGGGTGCACCTGCGGATGTGCCTGAGCTGCGGCCACGTCGGCTGCTGCGACGACTCCCCGAACAAGCACGCGACCGCCCACAACCGCGGCACCGGTCACCCGCTCATCCAGTCCTACGAGCCGGGTGAGGACTGGGTGTGGTGCTACACCGACGAGGTCGCGTTCGAGCTCGAGGGGCTGCCGGAGCACTCCCACCCGTAGGCGCGGTCAGACCGGCAGGCCCAGGGCGGCGTAGCCGGGCTTGACGACGTCCTCGATGAGCCCGAGCCGCTCGTCGAAGGGGATGAACGCGCTCTTCAGCGCGTTGATCGTGACCCAGCGCGCGTCCGCGAGCGACCAGCCCGCCTCCTTCGCGAGCAGCTCGAGCTCGCGGCTCATCGACGTCGCCGACATCAGCCGGTTGTCGGTGTTGACGGTCACCCGGAACCGCAGGTCCTTGAGCAGCGTCACCGGGTGCTCGGCGACGGTGGCCGCGGCGCCCGTCTGCACGTTGCTCGACGGGCACAGCTCGAGCGGGATGCGGCTGTCCCGGATCCAGGCGGCGAGCCGGCCGAGGTGCGCCCGGGGGCGCCCGAACCGGTCCCGACCGCCGAGCAGCTCGACGTCGTCGACGATCCGGACGCCGTGCCCGAGCCGGTCGGCGCCGCAGACCTGGACCGCCTCCCAGATGCTCGGCAGGCCGAACGCCTCCCCCGCGTGGATCGTCACGTGGAAGTTCTCGCGGTGCAGGTAGTCGAACGCGTCCAGGTGCCGGGACGGCGGATAGCCGGCCTCCGCACCCGCGATGTCGAACCCGACCACGCCGTGGTCGCGGTGCCGGACGGCGAGCTCGGCGATCTCACGGCTCCGGGCGGCGTGCCGCATCGCCGTGACCAGCGTGCCGACCCGGATCGGGGTCCCGGCGGCGGCGGCGTCCGCGCACCCGTCCTCGAAGCCCTCCTGCACCGCGGCGACGACCTCGTCGAGCGTCAGCCCGCGCTCGAGGTGCTGCTCCGGCGCGTACCTGACCTCGGCGTAGACGACGCCGTCGGCGGCGAGGTCGACCGCACACTCGCGGGCCACGCGCGCGAGCGCGTCCGGCGACTGCATGACCGCGACGGTGTGCACGAACGTCGTCAGGTAGCGCTCGAGCGACCCGGACGACGACTGCCGGACGAACCAGTCCGACAGCGCCTGGGCGTCGTCGGCGGGGAGCGGGTGCTCGATGTCCGCGGCGAGCTCGACGATCGTCCGAGGCCGTAGCCCGCCGTCGAGATGGTCGTGGAGCAACGCCTTGGGCGCTGTGACGAACGTCGGATCGGCGGCGCTGAACGGTCCGCCCGGGGGCCGGGCGGCAGCCTGCGAAAACGGGTCGGCCGTGCTCATCGCCCGACCCTAGCCTGACCCGGTGCCGCGACGCGTGACGCTCGTTCTCTGTTCACCGGCCGGGGGCGTGCTGGGCACGCTCCCGCCGTTCGACGTCCCCACGCCGTGGTGGCCGGACGTGGGTCCCGTCGTCACCGGCGCGCTGGAGCGGTTCGGCGTCCCCCTCACGGTGCTCCGGGTGCTCCGGACGACGGGGCGTGGCCCCGACGGAGGGGAGGGTGCCTACCTGGCCGAGACTCCGGACGCCGGGCAGGTGGCCCTCGCCGAGCCGGACGACGACCTGCGCCGGCTCGCGGAAGCGGACGATCCGCTGCGCCAGCCCTGGGCGCGGCTCGCCGGTGTGGCCGCAGACGTCGCCTGGGCCGACGAGCAGCTGGACGCCGCGGGCCGGCCGCGCACCGGCCCCGCGGAGCAGGTGAAGTCGTGGAACCTGTCCGGCGTCCTGCGGCTGCCGACGGCGACCGGACCGGTCTGGTGCAAGCACGTCCCGACATTCCTCGCGCACGAGTCCGCCGTCCTCGACGTCCTGGGGCACGCCGAGCCCGGGCTGGTCCCGGTCGTGATCGCGCGGCGCCGGGACGCCGGTGGGACGTCCGTCACCCTGCTCGAGCACGTGCCGGGCGTCGACCAGTGGGAGGCGCCCGAGCCGGTTCTGGCCGAGATGGCGCGCCGGTGGGTCGACGTCCAGGCGCGCCGCGCCCAGGACGTCGACCGGCTCCTGGCCCTGGGTGTCCCCGACCGGCGCTCGGCGTCCCTCGCCGACCTGGTCGCCCGGCTGACGCGGCGGCCCGACGTCCGGGCCACCCTTCCCACCGCGGATCTGGCGCAGGTGGACGCCGTCGTCGCCGATCTGCCGGCCCGGCTCGCCGCGATCGACGCGTGCGGGCTGCCGGACACGCTCGTCCACGGCGACCTGCACCCCGGCAACTGGATCGGCGACGGCCGGCGCCTCGTGCTCGTCGACTGGGGCGACAGCGTCGTCGGGCAGCCGATGCTCGACGTCCTGGCGTTCCTGGCGCGGATCGCGGACGAGGCGGTCCGGGACCGGGTCCGAGCGGTGTTCGTGGATGCGTGGCGCCGGCACCGGCCGTCGTCCGACCCAGAGCGGGCGATGGAGCTCGCCCATCGGGTCGAGGCCCTGCGGCGCGCCGCGGTGTACCGGGAGTTCCTCGACGGCATCGAGGAGACCGAGCGCGACTACCACGAGGGCGACGTGCCCGACATGCTCAGACAGGCCTCCGCAGCCCCGTGACCGGACGGACCGGCGTCGCCGGTCCCATGCGCAGGTACAAGCAGCGTGTAGGTTCGACGG
>DASQJO010000372.1:0-5034 GCA_035630955.1 Kineosporiaceae bacterium | reverse complement strand
TGGACGCTGAACGCCTTCGCGTCGCGAGCCCGCAGGCCCTCGACCACGTTGTCGTTCAGGCAGACGTGGCTGACCTCGACCGCCCCGAACTCGGTCGTGGTCGCGCGGTCGAGCGGGGCGTCGACGGCGAAGCCGTGGTTGTGCGCGGTGACCTCGACCCGCCCGGTCGCCCGGTCGAGCACCGGCTGGTTGATGCCACGGTGCCCGTAGCCGAGCTTGTAGGTCCCGAGCCCGAGCGCCCGCCCGAGAAGCTGGTTGCCGAAGCAGATGCCGAAGAAGGGCATCCGCCGCTCGAGCACGGCCTGCAGCAGGTCGATCGGCCCCGTCGTCGCCGCGGGGTCGCCGGGGCCGTTGGAGAAGAACACGCCGTCCGCGCCGGTGGCGAGGACGTCGTCGAGGGTCGCGGACGCCGGGAGCACGTGCACCTCGATGCCGCGCTCGGACATCCGCAGCGGCGTCATCGCCTTGATGCCGAGGTCGACGGCGGCGACCGTGAACCGCCGTGCCCCGGCCGCGGGCACCACGTACGGCTGCGGGGTCGTCACCTCCCCCGCGAGGTCGGCCCCGGTCATGGGCGGGGCGGCGCGGACGACGTCCACGAGCTCCTCGACGGACGCCGCCGCCGACGGCCCCGAGAAGATCCCCGCCCGCATCGCGCCGCGCTCGCGCAGGTGCCGGGTGACGGCGCGGGTGTCGATCCCGCTGATGCCCACGACCCCGGCGTCCGCCAGCTCGTCGGCAAGCTCTCGCCGCGACCGCCAGTTCGACGCCCGCCGCGACGGGTCGCGCACGACGTACCCGGCGACCCAGATGCGGGACGACTCGGCGTCCTCGTCGTTGACGCCCGTGTTGCCGATGTGGGGCGCGGTCTGGACGACGACCTGCCGGTGGTACGACGGGTCGGTCAGCGTCTCCTGGTAGCCGGTCATGCCGGTGGCGAAGACGGCTTCGCCGACCGTCGTCCCGAGGGCGCCGTAGGAGCGCCCGCGCCAGGACCGGCCGTCCTCGAGGACGAGCAGCGCGTCCATCAGGAGATCCCTCCCGTCGGGGTGGCCGCGGCGAGGCGTTCGACGGCGGCGACGAGCCGGTCGCCGTCCCCCGGCGTCCGGGGCCGGAAGCCGGTGTCGAGCTCGGCGTCCCCGAGCCGCCACGTCACCACCACGACGCCGTGCGGGGGCACGACCTTGCCGGCGATGCCGTCGGCGCGGCGGGCGCCGACGATCGCGGACGCGGCGGCGAAGACGTCGGGCGCGCCCTGCCGGAGCCAGGTGACGCCGGCGCTGGTGACCGCCATCGTCGCCGCGCTGCGTGCGCCCAGGCCGTCCGCGGTGACGCGGTCCAGCCAGTTCCCGGCGGTGGTCGAGGAGACGTAGACGCCGTCGGCGTCGTCGGTGAGCGCCGCGCCCGGGTCGGCCGGCGTCGGGGGCAGCGGCGGGAGCGCCAGCCCGCGCACCTGCCGCGCGCCGCGCCGACGCCAGCCGGCGTACATGGCTCCCCAGACCAGCAGGACGAGGACGACGAGGACCGCGACGGCCACGCCCCGGGTCACGCGCCCACCTCTGCCAGGTCGTGCACGGGCGCCTCGGTGAGCACGCCGTCCAGCACGGTCGGCCGGCCACGGAAGAACGTCGCGACGACGCGTCCCGGCAGCTCGCGGCCCCGGTACGGGCTGTTGCGGCCCTGCGTCGCCAGCGCGTACGGGTCGACGACGCGCCGTGCCGCCGGGTCCACGAGGACGAGGTTCGCCGGCCGGCCCGGCTCCAGCGGCCCGCCCTGACCGGGCACCCGCCCGATCGCGGCGGGCGCCGCGGACATCCGCTCGGCCACACCGGCCCAGTCGAGCAGCCCGGTGTCGACCATGGCGGCCTGGACCACGGACAGCGCGGTCTCCAGCCCCGTCATGCCCATCGCGGCCGCGCCCCACTCGCAGTCCTTGTCCTCGACGGCGTGCGGCGCGTGGTCGGTGGCGACGGCGTCGATCGTGCCGTCAGCGAGCGCCGCCCGCAGCGCCTCGACGTCCGCCGCCGTGCGCAGCGGCGGGTTCACCTTGTAGACGGGGTCGTAGCTGCGCACCTCGTCGTCCGTGAGCAGCAGGTGGTGCGGTGTCACCTCGGCGGTCACCCGGACGCCGCGGGCCTTCGCCCAGCGCAGGATCTCCACCGAGCCGGCGGTCGAGACGTGGCAGACGTGCAGCCGCGACCCGACGTGCCCGGCGAGCAGCACGTCGCGGGCGACGACGGCCTCCTCGGCGGCGGCGGGCCACCCGACCAGGCCGAGGACCGCCGACGTGTCGCCCTCGTGCATCTGCGCGCCCTCGGTCAGCCGTGGCTCCTGCGCGTGCTGCGCGACGACACCGTCGAAGGCCTTGACGTACTCCAGCGCTCGGCGCATGAGGACGGCGTCGTCCACGCAGCGCCCGTCGTCGGAGAAGACCCGGACGGCGGCCGCGGAGTCGGCCATGGCGCCGAGCTCGGCGAGGCGCTCGCCGCGCAGGCCCACGGTGACGGCGCCCACGGGCCGGACCTCGACGAGCCCCGCGCGCCGGCCGAGCCGCCACACCTGCTCCACGACGCCGGCGGTGTCGGCGACGGGGTCGGTGTTGGCCATGGCGTGGACGGCGGTGAAGCCGCCGAGCGCCGCCGCGCGGGAGCCGGACTCCACGGTCTCGGCGTCCTCGCGGCCGGGCTCGCGCAGGTGGGTGTGCAGGTCGACGAGCCCGGGCAGCGCGACGAGGCCGTCGCCGTCGACCACCTCGGCGCCGGCCGCGTCCAGCCGGTCGCCGACGTCGGCGATGCGGCCGCCCTCGAGCAGGACGTCCCGGGCCGGCCCCCCGAGCGGGCGGACGCCGCGGAGCAGGTACGTCACGAGTGGATCCCTTCGTCGGGGGCTCCGGAGAGCAGCAGGTAGAGCACGGCCATCCGGACGGCGACCCCGTTGGCGACCTGCTCGACGACGGTCGAGCGGGCGGAGTCGGCGGCGTCCGCAGAGATCTCCAGCCCGCGGTTCATCGGCCCGGGGTGCATGACGACGGCGTGCGGCGGCAGCAGCGAGAGCCGCCGGGCGTCGAGCCCGTAGCGCCGGGAGTACTCGCGGGCGCTGGGGAAGTAGGCGGCGTTCATCCGCTCGGCCTGGACGCGGAGCATCATCACCGCGTCCAGGTCGCCGTGTTCGCCGCGGAGCACGGCTTCCAGGTCGTACGACGTCTCGCACGGCCAGGTCTCCACCCCGACGGGCAGCAGCGTGGGCGGGGCGACGAGGACGACGTCCGCCCCGAGCCGCTCCAGGAGCAGGACGTTGGAACGGGCGACGCGGCTGTGCAGGACGTCGCCGACGACGGCGACCCGCAGCCCCTTGAGGTCCTCGCCCGGCGCGCCGTCGCGCAGCCGCCGCCGCAGCGTGAAGGCGTCGAGCAGCGCCTGCGTCGGGTGCTCGTGCATGCCGTCGCCGGCGTTGACGACGGCGCCGCGGATCCAGCCCGCGTGCGCGAGCCGGTGCGGGGCGCCCGAGGCCGGGTGCCGGACGACGACCGCGTCGGCGCCCATCGCCTCCAGGGTCAGCGCCGTGTCCTTGAGGCTCTCCCCCTTCGAGACGCTCGAACCCTTCGCGGAGAAGTTGATGACGTCGGCCGAGAGCCGCTTGGCGGCGGCCTCGAAGGAGATCCGGGTCCTGGTGGAGTCCTCGTAGAAGAGGTTGACGACGGTGCGCCCGCGCAGCGTCGGCAGCTTCTTCATCTCGCGCTGCTGGGTGGCGGCCATCTGCTCGGCGACGTCGAGGACCGTCACCGCGCCGGCGGTGTCGAGGTCGGCGGCGGACAGGAGGTGGCGCATCAGTTGCCCCCCACGATCCGCACCTCGTCGATGCCGTCGGTCTCGGCCAGCCGCACCTTGACGCGCTCCGCGAGCGAGGTCGGCAGGTTCTTGCCGACGTGGTCGGCTCGGATCGGCAGGTCGCGGTGGCCGCGGTCGACGAGCACGGCGAGCCGCACGGCGCGCGGCCGGCCGAGGTCGTTGAGGGCGTCGAGGGCGGCGCGGATCGTCCGCCCGGAGAAGAGCACGTCGTCGACGAGGACGACGACCTTGCCGTCGATGCCGCCGTCGGGGATGGTCGTCGCGGCCGGCGTCCGGACCGGCTGGGACCGCAGGTCGTCGCGGTACATGGTGATGTCGAGCTCGCCGAGGGGGACGCCGTGGTCCTCGATCTCCTCCAGGCGCCGGGCCAGGCGCCGGGCGAGCGGGACGCCTCGGGTGGGGATCCCGACGAGGACGAGGTCGTCGGCGCCCTTGTTGCGTTCCAGGACCTCGTGGGCGATCCGGGTCAGCGCCCTGCGGATCTCCCCGGCGTCGAGGACGGCCCTGCCGACCTCCACGGCCGCGGTCGTGCGGGCAGACGTCACGTCCGCCACCTCCTTCCCCGCCTCACGGGACGGGTCTTTAAAGGACGGTTCGGGAGGGCCTGCGCGGCCCGGGCCGAGGCTATCAGGGCGCGTCGCCGCCGCCCCGGCGGACACCCTGGGTGCCGCGGGCCGTGACGGCGTCGGCCGGGGGTCCCAGGCCCGCGGACCCGGTGAAGAACCGACCCTGACCAGGGCCGATCGTGTGATCGCGAGTGCGGACGAATCGGGACGAGGTCCGCACGCCGACGAGATCGATACCAAGAGATTCGGCGATCCTGCTTGACGAAATCAGTAACTCTCCGTGACCATCGGCGCATGGCCTCCGACTACGCACGGGCGCTGGGCGCCCGACTCCGCGCGATCCGCACGCAGCAGGGTCTCTCCCTGCACGGCGTCGAGGAGAAGTCCGAGGGCCGCTGGAAGGCGGTCGTCGTCGGCTCCTACGAGCGCGGGGACCGAGCCGTCACCGTCCAGCGGCTCGCCGAGCTCGCCGACTTCTACGGCGTCCCTGTCCAGGCGCTGCTGCCGGACGCCGCGCCGACCGGGAGCAGCGAGCCGCCGCCCAAGCTCGTGCTCGACCTCGAGCGGCTGCAGTCGGTGCCGGCCGAGAAGGCCGGCCCCCTGGCCCGCTACGCGGCGAC
>DASQJO010000371.1:0-3073 GCA_035630955.1 Kineosporiaceae bacterium | reverse complement strand
GGCGGAGTCGCTGGCGTCCGGCGTGCAGATCGGGAAGAGGCGGTCGAGGTCCCCCGGGATGACGTCGCTGACGAGCTTGCTCTCGCGGGCGCGCATCCAGTTCCGGTTGCCCTTGACGGTGTTGATCTCGCCGTTGTGCGCGACGAGCCGGAAGGGGTGCGCGAGCGGCCACGACGGGAAGGTGTTCGTCGAGAACCGGGAGTGGACGATCGCGAGCTCGGTGGCGAAGCGGCGGTCGGACAGGTCGCGGAAGAACGGCTCGAGCTGCCCCGTGGTGAGCATCCCCTTGTAGACCAGGGTTCGCGACGACAGCGAGGGGAAGTAGACGCCGGCCTCGCGCTCGACGCGCTTGCGCAGGCAGAAGGCCATCCGCTCCAGGGCGAGCCCGACGACGCTGCCGCGCGCCGAGGCGACGAACACCTGCCGCATCCGGGGCTGACAGGCCCGGGCGGTTGCGCCGACGAGGTCGGGAGTGGTGGGGACGTCGCGCCAGCCCAGGACGGCGAGGCCCTCCTCCGCGGCGATCGCCTCGACGTGCCCGACGGCGGCGGCGTCCTCCTCGTCGTCGTCCGGCAGAAAGGCGATGCCGACCGCGTAGGCGCCCTGCTGCGGCAGGTCGAAGGGCACGACCGCGCGCAGGAACGCGTCCGGGATCTGGGTGAGGATGCCCGCGCCGTCGCCCGTGTCGGGCTCGGCGCCGACGGCGCCGCGGTGGTCGAGATTCCGCAGGGCGGTCAGGGCGTGCTCGACGATGTCGTGGCCGGGCTCGCCGCGCATGGTCGCGACGAAGGCCACGCCGCAGGCGTCGTGCTCGTGCCGGCCGTCGTAGAGGCCGACGGCGTCGGGCCGCGCCGAGAAACGGCGGATGGGCGAGATCATGGGGCCACCTCGTCACGTCGAGTTCCGGGCCCGCTCCGACGCCGGCTCTGGCGTGGGCACGGGCCGGCGAAAGACCGCCCCGCAGGGACGCCGATGGCCCGCGTGGGTGTTACGGCAGTGTATCGGCAGGTCCGGCCTCCCCGGAACGCCAGGCGCCTCCGCCGTCCCGCCGGTCAGGAGGGCCTGGAGCCGCCGGCCGCGTCGCCCGCCCGCGCACGGTGCTCGTCGGGCTCGTCGGGCTCGTCGGGCTCGTCGGGCTCGTCGGGCTCGTCGGCGTCGTCCGCGTCGTCGGGTTCGTCCGCGTGGTCGGCCTCGTCCGCGTCATCGGCGTCGTCGGCGACCCGCCACCGCCCGCTCCCGGCGCCGTGCTTGGGCTGGTGCTCGGCTCCCGGTTCGGACTCCCCCGTCGGGCCGCCCGCCCGGTCCTGGCCGCCCCGTCGCGCCCGCAGCCGCACCAGCCAGCGAGCGTTCGCCGACGCCTCAGGGTCCCGGTCGCCGTCCTCGTGGTCGGGGTGGTCGGGCTGGTCGGGGTCGTCCGGGTCGTCCTTCCGATCCTCGGTGGTGCCGCCGGCGTCGGCCTTCGGGTCGCCGGTATCGGCCTTCGATCCGTCGTCCCCGCCGCGGCTCGGTCGCGTCCGCACCCAGTCCATCCAGCGAGTCATGGCGGGCGAGCTCGCGGCGTCCTCGTCGTGCTCCGCGGCCGCACGGTCGGCCCGGTACACGGACGTCTCCCGGCCCGGGCGCAGCCGGAACGACAGCACCAGGTAGACCAGGGCGCCCAGGCCGACGAGCAGGCTGGTCCAGAGGTTCAGGCGCAGCCCGAGGATGTGATTGGCCGGGTCGACGCGCAGCGCCTCGATCCAGCCCCGGCCCAGGGTGTAGAGCAGCACGTAGAGCGCGAAGAGCCGACCGTGCCCGAACCTGAACCGCCGGTCGAGGACGAGGAGCGCGACGGCCACGGCGACGTCCCACAGCAGCTCGTAGAGGAACGTCGGGTGGAACGTGCCCAGCACGACCGGACGCCCGTCGGGTCCGGTGACCGCGTGGCCGGCGGCGGCGTCCCACTGGTGGACCTGCAGACCCCAGGGCAGGGTCGTCGGCCCGCCGTACAGCTCGTTGTTGAACCAGTTGCCCAGGCGGCCGATGGCCTGCGCGAGCACGATGCCCGGGGCCGCGGCGTCCGCGAAGGGTGGGAGGAGGACGCCGGCGCGCCGGGCGCCGATGTACGCGCCGACCCCGCCGAGGGTGATCGCCCCCCAGATGCCGAGACCGCCCTCCCAGATGTACAGCGCCTGGACGGGGTGCCCGCCGGGACCGAAGTACGGCTGCCACGAGCTGGCGACGTGGTAGAGGCGGCCGCCGACGATCCCGAACGGCACCGCCCACGCGGCGATGTCGAGCACCTGGCCCTCGCGGCCGCCGCGATCGCGCCAGCGCCGGTCGGTCAGCCAGACCGCGACGACGATCCCGACGAGGATGCACAGCGCGTAGGCGCGCACCGGGAGCGGGCCGATGGTCCACACGCCTTGCGTGGGGCTCGGGATCGTCGCCGGCAGGGCGGTCACGCCGGCGCGCCTCCACCCGGGGCGGCGGCCTCGAGCGCGGGCCGGCCGCGGCGGACGCCGTCCGCCAACTCCTCGGCCAGGGCCCGGACCGCGGCGGCGCCGTCGTGCAGCGCGCGGACGAACGCGGTGCCGACGATCACGCCGTCGGCATATCCGGCGACGGTGGCCGCCTGGTCGCCGCCGGAGACGCCGAGGCCGACGCATACGCGGTCGGCGCCGGCGGCTCGGCTGCGCGCAACGAGCTCCTGCGCTCGGTGGCTGACCTGCGCCCGCAAGCCGGTCACGCCCATCGTGGAGGCCGCGTAGACCCAGCCGCGGCAGGCGGCGACCGTGCTGTGCAGCCGGGCGTCCGTCGAGGAGGGCGCCACCAGGAAGACCCGGTCGAGGTCGTGCGCCTCGCTCGCGGCGATCCAGTCCGCGCCCTCGTCGGGGATGAGGTCGGGCGTGATGAGCCCGGCGCCGCCGGCGCTCGCGAGGTCTGCGGCGAAGCGGTCGACGCCGTAGCGGTCGATCGGGTTCCAGTACGTCATGACGAGCACCGGGGCGCCGGTCGCGGCGATCTGCTCCACGGCGGTGAGCACGTCCCGGATCCGGGTCCCGCCGCGCAGCGCGACGTCGACGGCGTCCTG
>DASQJO010000370.1:0-8460 GCA_035630955.1 Kineosporiaceae bacterium | reverse complement strand
ACCATGCCGACGCCGACCGCGGCGCCGTGGCGCCACTGGTAGCGCTCCACCAGCTCGACGGCGTGCCCGAGGGTGTGGCCGAAGTTGAGGACCTCCCGCAGGAACGACTCGCGCAGGTCGCGGGTCACGACGTCCGCCTTCACCCGGACGGCGCGCTCGACGAGCTCGCGCAGCTGCGGGGTGCCCGCGGTCCGCGCCGGGGCGGGATCGGCCTCGACGAGGTCGAGGATCGCCGGATCCGCGACGAAGCCGCACTTCACGACCTCGGCGAGTCCCGCGACGAGGTCGTTCGCCGGCAGGGTCTCGAGCGCGGCGAGGTCGCACAGTACGCCGGCGGGCGGGTGGAAGGCGCCGACGAGGTTCTTGCCCTCGGCGGTGTTGATCCCGGTCTTGCCGCCGACCGCCGCGTCCACCATCGCCAGCAGTGTCGTGGGGACCTGCACGACCCGGACGCCCCGCAGCCACGTGGCGGCCACGAATCCCGCAAGGTCCGTGACCGCGCCGCCGCCGACGCCCACGATCGCGTCGGACCGGGTGAAGCCCGCCTGCCCGAGCACCTGCCAGCAGAAGGCGAGGACGGCGGACGTCTTCGCCTCCTCGCCGTCCGGCACCTCGGCGGCGACCGCCTCGAAGCCCTGCCCGACGAGGTCCTCCCGCACGGCCTCGCCGGTGGCGCGCAGGGCGCGTGGGTGGACGACGAGCACCCGGCGCGCACCGCCGAGCAGCGGCGGGAGCTCCCCCAGCAGGCCGCTGCCGACGCGCACGTCGTAGCCCTCGCGGGTGGGGGCGTCGCCGGGCCGCCCCGGGCCGACGCGGATCGTCGTCGTCTCGCTCACGACGACGGCTCCAGCGCGGCCGCCACGCGGTCGGCGATCTCGTCCGGTGCGAGCTCGTCGGTGACGACGGTGATCGTGGCGACGCGCTCGTAGACCGGGCGCCGACGCTCCATGAGCCGCAGCCACTGGGCCCGCGGGTTGCCGATGCCGACGGGCCGTTCCCGGGAGAAGCCGAGACGTCGGGCGGCGGGGGCGACGTCGACGTCGAGGAAGGCCACGACGTGCCCGTGCAGGGCCTCCTCGACCAGCGGGTCCATGACGGCGCCGCTGCCCAGGACGACGACCGCGCCCTCGGCCGCCAGCGCCTGGTCGACGGCGGCCCGCTCGAGCTCGCGGAACGCCTGCTCGCCGTCGTCCACGAAGATCTCGGCGACCGGCTTGCCGGCCGCGACCGCGACCTCGTCGTCCGTGTCGACCAGTGCGACGCCCAGCCGCGCGGCGAGCGCGCGACCTGTCTCGGCGGCGAGCGCGCCGGGCGGCCCGACGAGCACGACGGCAGGGGTCACGAGCCGCCGCCCTGCCGTGCATGATCGGACCGGTTTGCGTGATCGGACCGGTTTGCATGATCGGACCGGTTTGCATGATCACCGAGCGGGGAGGCGGGCGGGGAGGCGGGAGACGGCGTGGCGGGGCGGAGGAGGTCCGGGAGGGCGTCGAGGTAGCCGCGCAGGTTCCGGGCCGTCTCCGGGACGCTGTCGCCGCCGAACTTCTCCAGGACGGCGTCCGCGAGCACGAGCGCCACCATGGCCTCCGCGACGACGCCCGCGGCGGGCACGGCGCAGACGTCCGACCGCTGGTTGATCGCGACCGCGGCCTCGCCGGTGGCGACGTCGACGGTGTCGAGCGCGCGCGGCACGGTCGAGATCGGCTTCATCGCGGCGCGGACCCGCAGGACCTCACCCGTCGACATGCCGCCCTCGGTGCCGCCGGCCCGTCCGCTGCGGCGGCGCAGGCCGCCGTCCGGCCCACGCTCGATCTCGTCGTGCGCGGCGGAGCCGCGGCGGGCCGCGGTCCGGAAGCCGTCGCCGACCTCCACGCCCTTGATCGCCTGGATGCCCATGAGCGCCCCGGCCAGGCGGGCGTCCAGCCGCCGGTCCCAGTGCACGTGGCTGCCGAGGCCGGGCGGCAGGCCGTACGCGACCACCTCGACGACGCCTCCGACCGTGTCCCCGGCGCGGCGGCAGTCGTCGATCTCGGCCACCATCCGGGCGCTCGTCGCCGCATCCGCGCAACGCACGGGGTCGGCGTCCAGCGCGGCGACGTCGTCGGGCAGGGGTGGTTCGGCGTCCTCCGGGACGGACACCGGCCCGATCGCCACGGTGTGGCTGACCAGCCGGACGCCCGCTGCCTGCCGCAGGAAGGCAGCGGCGACGGTGCCGAGGGCCACACGAGCCGCGGTCTCCCGCGCGGACGCGCGCTCGAGCACCGGGCGGGCGTCGTCGAAGCCGTACTTCTGCATGCCGACGAGGTCGGCGTGCCCGGGCCGCGGCCGGGTGAGGGCGGCGGCGCGGGCCTGCTCGGAGAGCACCTCCGGCGGCACCGGGTCGGCCGCCATCACCGTCTCCCACTTGGGCCACTCGGTGTTCGCGACCTGCACGGCGACCGGTCCGCCCTGGCTGCGCCCGTGCCGGACGCCGCCGAGGAAGGTCACGTCGTCCTGCTCGAACGTCATCCGCGCGCCGCGGCCGTACCCCAGCCGCCGGCGGGCGAGTGCGAGCCGGACGTCGTCCGTGGTCACCTCGACACCGGCCGGGAGGCCCTCGAGGACGCCGACGAGAGCGGGGCCGTGGGACTCCCCGGCGGTCAGCCAGCGCAGCATGGGGGGATCCTCCCACGCCCGGAGCGGGCCCCTCAGGGCAGCGTCGTCACCTGTCCCGGACAGAGCGTGAAGCTGCCCTTGGCGTGCGTGACGCGGGCGCACGGCGGGTCGCCGCGCACCACCGCCGTGAACTGCAGGCCAGGGCCGAACTTCGTGCCGACGTGCACGCTGTAGGTGCGGGCGTTGACGCGGAACGAGGCGCGGCTGCCGTTCCACGCGTACAGCCCGACGTAGGTGGGGCTCCCCGGCGCGGTCACGGTGACCGTGGCGCTCGGCTGCGCGGACGCCGTCCCCGTCGCGCTCGGCTGCGGCGAGACGCCGTCGGTGGGCGTGGGCTGCGTCATGGCCGCCGGGTCCGAGGGGCTGGGAGTCGCGGTCTCGACGACGTGCGGAGGCGTCGTCGGGGCCGCGAGCACGGGGGCGGCCTCCTTCGCGAAGGGGTCCCGGCCGACGGGGACGTCGTCCGCGGTCGTCGGCGACGCCGTCGTCGTCCCGGCGGACGCCGGCGCCGTCGCGCGCGGCCGGACCAGCACGGACGCGGGGGCCGCGGCGTCCGGGCCCGACGACGACGTGAGCTGCATCCAGCCGAGACCGCCGACCGCGACCGCCCCGACGGCGACGACCGCCAGCACGACGGGCCGCCGGAGCACCCGGGTGGACGACGGCGACACCGACACGGCGGCGGGCGTGGCGGGCCGCGCCGCCGGCGTCGCGCTCCCGCTGCGGGCGGCGGGGCGGGCCGAGGGCCGGGTCAGCAGCTTGCGGGTCATCGGCCCGTGCCGGCGGACGCCGAGGGCGTCGGTGCCGGGGATTCGGTGACGGCCGACGTCGCACCCGATGCCGCGCGCGCGGGCGCGCCCGGGAGCGAGGCGAGCGCGGTCGCCGTCCCGGGGAGCGCGAAGACGCGACCGCGGATCGTGAGCGTGACGTCGGAGTCGGCGACCGTGACCTGGACGCCGGTGACGAGGAAGGCGCGCTGCGCCCCCTGCAGACCCTTGAGGAACGAGACGGCCTTGAAGTACGGGCCGTGCACGGTGATCGTGAGCGGGACACCGACGACCTGGCCGCCGCCCGTGGCCGACGCGCCTCCCGTGGCAGCGGCGGCTCCGCCCGTCGTCGCGGGGTGGCCCTTGGCGTCGATGAACTGCGCGGGGCCCGGGGTCACGGCGTCGAGGCTGACGCCGGCGGTCGCCGCGATCTGGTCGAACGACCGGACGACGGACGGCACGTCGGCGGCGGCGGGGAGCTGACCGAGCACCGTCGCGAGCTCCTCCTGCTTCTCGGGCAGCTTCGCGAACTGCGCCTTGAGCTGGGCGATCTGGATCTGGAGCGCGTCGTTGCGGGTCTGCGTCGCGGCGGCGGAGGCGCTCAGGTCGGCGGCCTCGCCCCGCTTGGGGCCGACGAGGCCGACGTACGTGACGGCCACGAGGCCGAGGCAGACCGCGGCGGTGCCGCCGGCCCAGCGCGAGGTGGGGCTGGAGAACACGTCAGTCGGCCTTCCGGTCGTAGCGGTGCGTGAGCGCGGTGCTCGTCACCTGGACGGTCGAGGTGAAGGTGATCGGCCCGTTGCCGTCCGCCGCACCGGCGACGCCGCGGGTCGCCGTCTGGAGCGTCGAGCCGTCGAGGCCGTGCACGCTGCCGACCGCCTCGAGCCAGCCGGCGACGTCCGGGAAGTGGTCCGCCTTGCCGCTGAAGCTCACGTGCCCGATGCCGCGCGGGGTCAGGGGGTCGCCGGGCTGGCCCGTGGGCACCGAGCTGTCGTCGAGCGTGACCTCGAGGCTGACCAGCGAGACACCCTTCGGCGTCGTCAGCGACAGGTCGGAGAGGAAGCCGTACCAGAGCACGTCCTGGCTCATCGCCGTCTGCCGCGCGGTGGTGGCGGTGTCGATGAGCGCGGTCAGGCGCGGCACCTCGGCGTACTTGGCCTGCTGCCCCTGCAGGACGGAGGCCCGGGACTGCGCCAGGTCCACCTCGTCCTGGGCGGCGGAGACGCCGGCCTGGGCCCAGACGACGGCGCCGGCGCAGCCCGCGACGGCGAGCACGAGCACGCCGCCGAGCGTGCGCTTGAGCCGTGCGAGGCGGCGGCCGTCGACGATCTCGGGCGGCAGCAGGTTGACCTTCGGCACGGGCGCCCAGTCGACGCGCGCGCTGGTGCCGCTCGGGGCGGGAGCGGCGTCCGGCTGCGGCGCCGTCACCTCGGGGTACGTCGTCATCGGATCCCTCCCAGGGCGAGGCCGACCGGCACCGCGGCCAGCGGCTTGACGAAGGAGAGCTGGGCGTCGTCGAGACCGGTCTTCCCGATCCGCAGGTGCGCCATCGGGTCGCCCGACCGGACGGGGAGCCGGGTGGCCGCGGCGAGGCGGTCGAGGATGCCGTCCAGGCGGGAGCCGCCGCCGGTGACGACGATCCGCTCGACGGGCACGCCGGGGTTGGACGCCGCGTAGTAGTCGAGCGAGCCGCGGATCTCGGTCACGAAGTCCTGGGAGGTCGAGGCCACCGTGCGGACGACGTCGCCGAGCGCCGCGTCGAACCCGGGCTCGACGCCGCCGCGGCCGACGGACTGCTTCATCACCTCGGCCTGCGCGAGCGGGACGCCGAGCTGCTCGGAGACCGCGTCGGTGACGTCCTGGCCGCCGACGAGCAGGATGCGGACGAACCGCGGCACGCCGCCGCTGTGGATGACGATGTTCGTGACGCGCGCGCCGATGTCGATGAGCGCCTCGGTCTCGACCTCGGCGCCGGTCTGCCGGCCGAGCGCACGGAGCACGGCGAACGGCGTGAGGTACACGCTCTCGACGTGCAGGCCGGCGTGCTCGGCGCAGCGGACGTTCGCGAGCACGGTCTCCCGCGCGGCGGCGACGAGCAGGCCCTTGAGGGTGCGGTTCCCGGAGGGGTCGGTGAGCTCCTCGAGCGGGAAGAAGTCGAGCACGGTCTGGTCGACCGGCAGCGGCAGCAGGTCCTGCACCTGGAACGCCAGGCTCGCGCGGAGCTCCGCCTTCGGGAGCCAGGGCAGCTCGAGCTGGCGGACGATGACGCGCTGGTTGGCGACGCCGAGCACCACCTGCTTGTGCGAGAGGGCGGTGGCCTGCCAGAGCTTGCGCAGGGAGGCGGCTACGGCGTCCTCGTCGACCACCTGGCCGTCGAGCACGGCGCCGGGCGGCAGTACGAGCTGCCCGAACCGCTCCAGGGTCGTCCCGGACCGGCCGTAGGAGAGCTCTACGGCGCGGACGACGGACGTCCCGATGTCGAGGCCGATGGCCGTGCGACGGGGCATGTTCCAGGGCTCCTCTCAGCCACCACACCTTCGGGTCCAGGTGCCTGATCGGGCCGGTGGGAGGAGGTCTTGAGGAGTGTGGGCCGCCCGGGGGGAGCTGTCCCCCGTCCGGATCAGCCGGTGATGCCGCGCAGGTAGGCGCTCATCACGGCCTGTCCCCAGAACAGGCCGACCCAGGTGCCGACGAGCATGTACGGGCCGTACGGGATCTGTGTCTTGAGCCCGCTGCGCTGGGCGATCAGGACGGCGACGCCTCCGATGCCCCCCACGAGCACCCCGGCGAAGGCCCCGACGACGAGCGCCCCCCAGTCGACCCAGGCGAGGTACATCCCGATGAGGCCGGCGAGCCGGACGTCGCCGTAGCCCATGCCGGACGGGTAGACGAGGTGCAGCAGCCGGTACAGCCCCCACAGGGCGAGCCCGCCGAGGAGCATCCGGCCGACGGCGCCGGGGTGCCCGAGCAGCAGCGCGGCGCCGCCGAGCAGGACGCCGGCCGCCCACCACGAGGGCACGACGATCCAGAAGGGCAGCCGGTAGGTGTCGAGGTCGATGGCGCCGAGGGCGATGCTGACGGCGGCGAGGTAGAGGAACGCCGGCAGCGGCCAGAGCAACCCGTCCCACGCGAGCGGGCCCAGGCTGTCGCGGGCGGCGGCGTCCGAGGCCTGGCCGAGCAGGGACGGCGTCCACGCGGTCGTCGCCCAGGCCGCGACGAGCGCGAAGGCGCCGGCGGTGAGCAGCTCGACGGCCGGGTAGCGCCAGGAGATCGGGGCGCCGCAGCAGCGCGCACGGCCCCGCAGGAGCAGCCACGACAGCACCGGGACGTTGTCCCGGGCGGCGATCGGCGCGCCGCAGCGGGGGCAGCGGCTGCCCGGGCGGACGACGGACTCCCCGGCGGGCACCCGCGCGATGACGACGTTGAGGAAGCTGCCGACGAGCAACCCCAGGACGGCGCAGAGCCCGACGAGGGCACTGTCGGCGACGGGCACCTGCGGAACGGTAACGGCTCCCATGGCGGCGGGGGGCAAAGACGCGGCGCGGAGGGCGGCCGTCGAGGCCCGCCCTCCGCGTCGTCGTCTAGCCGAGGATCAGTAGTCCGTACCGGAGACGCAGCCGGCCGAGGTGGCCTGCTGGAGGCCGTTCGCCGCCGAGTACTTCCAGTACCGCGTGCTGCCGGCGCTGTTGTCCAGCGCGATGCACCACTGCGGGCCGCCGGTCGTGGCGTTCGGCGTGTAGCCCTGGTTCAGCACGGTGATCGTGGTCTGCGAGCGGCGGCCGATGACGTTGGCGGCGCCGTTGAAGGTGTACTGCCCGGAGGCGTTGATGGCGACGTTCGTCGAGGGGGCGGCGGTCGCGTCCACGAAGTAGGTCGCGATCTCCTTGCCGATCGTCGTCACGTCCGCCTTGGTCGCGGTGTCCTGGGCCTTCTGGCGCTGGCTGAGGAAGACCGGGATGGCGATCGCGGCGAGGATGCCGATGATGATCATGACGACGAGGAGCTCGATCAGGGTGAAGCCCTGGTCCTTCTCGTCGGCGCGGGTGCGGATGCGAGCGAGCATCGAGGGGAACTCCTTGGCTTGAAGGGGCGCCGGTCGAGCCGCCCTAAGCCCGTGGCCCGTGGCGAGCTCTACTTGTCACTCCGCTTATCGACCGTCACGTTGCGTTCTTTAGCGTGATCGACCGATGGAGTGCGCCTACTTGATGAGGCTGAAGACGTTGAAGATCGGCATGTAGAGGGCGACGATCATGCCGCCGACGATGGCTCCCAGGACGGCGATCATCAGCGGCTCGATGAGGCTGGTCAGGGCCTCCGTCGTCGCCTCGACCTCGGCGTCGTAGAAGTCCGAGACCTTGTGCAGCATCGAGTCGATGGCGCCGGTGTCCTCGCCGACCGAGAGCATCTGGACGACCATCGGCGGGAACACGGGGTGCTCCGCGAGCGGGCCCGCGAGCGACTCGCCCCGCCGCACGCTCTCCTGCACGGAGGCCGCGGCCCGCCGGAGGACGACGTTGCCCGCCGTCTCGCCGACGATCTCCAGGCTCTGCAGGATCGGGACGCCGGAGCTCAGCATGGTCCCGAAGTTGCGACTGAACCGGCTGATCGCCACCTTCTGGAACAGCGGCCCGAAGATCGGCACCTTGAGCTTGATCGGGTCCAGGACGTTCCGGACCTGCTCGCTGTGCCGCACGCGTCGCCAGACGAAGACGCCGACGACGAGAGCGACCAACAGCACCGGCGCGGTGAGCCGGAGCGCGCTCGAGAGGTTGACGAGGATCTGCGTCGGCAGCGGCAGGGTCCCGCCGAGGTCGGCGAACATCTTCGCGAAGATCGGGACGATGAACAGGAGCATGCCGATCGTCGCGAGGATCGCGATCACGAAGACGACGACCGGGTAGGTCATGGCCGACTTGATCTTGCTGCGGAGCTTGACCTCGGCCTCGTAGTTCTCCGCGATCTGCAGCATGACCCGGTCGAGGAAGCCCCCGACCTCGCCGGCACGCACCATGTTGATGACGAGCGGCGGGAACACCTT
>DASQJO010000369.1:0-6066 GCA_035630955.1 Kineosporiaceae bacterium | reverse complement strand
GACGACGAGCAGCCCGATGGTCCGGGGATCGTGCCGGATCTGGCGCAGCACGCGGCCGGCCGTGACGAGGGTGAGCCGGGGGCTCATGCGGACACCTTCTCTCCGGGTTCGGCGGCGGCGGCGCGGTCGACGAGGATGAGGAAGGCCTGCTCGACGTCGTCGGCGCCGGTGGAGGCGAGGACGCCCTGTGGCGTGTCGTCGGCGAGGATGCGCCCCTCGCGCATGAGCAGGAGCCGGTCGCAGCGGCTCGCCTCGTCCATGACGTGGCTGCTCACCAGCAAGGTGGCGCCGTCGGCGGCGAGCCGATGGAACAGGTTCCACAGGTCGCGCCGCAACACGGGGTCGAGCCCGACTGTCGGCTCGTCGAGCACGAGGAGCTCCGGCGTTCCGAGCAACGCGGCCCCGAGCGACACCCGGGAGAGCTGGCCCCCGGAGAGCCGGTCGACGCGAGCGCCCGCATGGTCGGTCAGCGACACCAGCTCGAGGACGCGCGCGACGTCGGCGCGCCGAGCGGCGCCTCGCAGCCCGAGCACGGCCGCGACGTAGTCGAGGTTCTCCGTGACGGTGAGGTCGCCGTACACGCTGGCCGTCTGCGTGACGTACCCGATGCTGCGGCGCAGCTGCCGCGACCCGGCCGGGTGGCCGAGCACGGTCACCTCGCCGCCGGCGACCTGCTGGACGCCGACGATGCAGCGCAGGAGCGTCGTCTTGCCGCAGCCGCTCGGGCCGAGCAGGCCCACGACGGTGCCCCGGGGGACGTCGACGTCGAGGTCCGGGAGGACGAGGCGGCCGCCCCGGACGACCTTCAGGTGACGGACGACGACCGCCGCGTCCTCATTTTTCACCATACGGCGAAAATTACGCCGGGCGGAGACCCGCGGGCAAGACGTCCCAGGGGGATCAGCGGGCGGTGCGGAGGGGACCGGCGAGGTAGGTCTGCAGCGTGGGGCCGATCACCTCCACGACGTCGTCCGGCTCGAGCGACGCGAGCGGCTCGAGGGCGACGACGTACCGGGCGACGACCAGCCCCATCATCTGGGAGGCGGCGAGCGAGGCGCGCAGCTCCGGGTCGTCCGCCCGCAGCGCGGCGACGATCCGCGCGAACACCTCGCGGGTGAGGAACTCACGCAGCATCCGGGCGCCGGCCTCGCTCGTCAGCGACGCGCTGAGCAGGGCGACGATCCGCTGCCGGCCGGGCGGGCTGTCCCAGACGGAGAGGAAGAGCCGGACCAGCCGCTCACCGATGCCGTCCGGGCCCGGCGCGAGCACGGGGTCGACGACGTCCTGCGGGCGCACGGGGAGCTCGAACGCGGCCGTGAAGACGTCGTCCTTGCCCTCGAAGTAGTGGTGCACCAGGCGCGGGTCGACACCCGCCGCGCGCGCGATCCCGCGCAGCGTGGCGCCGTCGAAGCCGCGGCGGGCGAACTCCTCGCGCGCCGCGGCCAGGATGTCGCCGCGGCGGTCCTCCCCGGCCGGACGCCGGCCGCGCCGGCGCGGCTGCTCCGGACCCTCCGCGGGCGCCGGCAGGCTCGTCACGTGCCGCCGCCGTCCCCGCCCGCCGGCACCCGGCTGGCGAGGTGCAGCCGGGCGAAGGCGAGGGCCTCCGCGAGGTCGGTCTCGCGCTCCTGCCGGGTGCGCGCGCGCCGGGTGTTGACCTCGAGCACGACGGTGCCGTTCCAGTTCCGCTCGGCCAGCAGGCCGAGCACATCGCCGCAGGGCTGCGTGCCCTGCCCCGGCACGAGGTGCTCGTCCTTGGAGGAGCCGAGCCCGTCGGCGAGGTGGACGTGCGCGAGCCGGTCGCCGAGGGCGCGCGCCATCACGAGGGCGTCGACGCCGGCGGTCGCGGTGTGCGAGAGGTCGAGAGTGACGTCCCGGTAGTCGTGCGGCACCGGGTCCCAGCCGGGTGCGTACGCGAGCAGCTCCCGGCCGCGGGCGCGCCACGGGTACATGTTCTCCACGGCGAGCCGGACGCCGAACTCGTCGGCCAGCCGCTCGACGCCCGCGACGAACCCCGCGGCGTAGTCGCGCTGCCAGCGGAAGGGCGGGTGGACGACCACCGTGCCGGCGCCGAGGTCGAGCGCGAGCCGGCAGGACCGGCGCAGCTTCTCCCACGGCTCGCGCCCCCAGACCCGCTGCGTGACCAGCAGCGTCGGCGCGTGGATCGCGAGCACCGGCACGTCGTAGTGCTCGACGAGCCGGGCCAGACCCGCGCCGTCCTGGCTGACGGGATCGGTCCAGACCATGACCTCGACGCCGTCGTAGCCGAGATCGGAGGCGATCGCGAACCCGTCCGCGCAGTTCATCGGGTAGACCGACGCGGTCGACAGGGCGACGGGTGCGCGCGGGACCCGCACGGCGGCGTCGTCCTCGCGGGAGGGGGCTCGGGTGGCCGGCGACGAGGGCAGCACAGGCCGCTCGGTCCCGGACGTCCCCATGGTCCCCAGGCTACGCGGCGCGGTCCGGGTGCTCGCCCCGGTCCCGCAAGGCCCTCCTAGGCTGAGCCGCGTGACGTCCGAGATGCCGCTGGACGGCGGCCGGATGTGGGTCGAGTTCGGCGATCCGGGGGACCCGGACCCGCCGTCCACGGTCTACCGGTGCGACCTCACGTGGCTGACCTCGTCCTGGACCTGCGTCTTCGGCCGCGGATGCCGGGGCATCGACGCGGCCCGGCCGGACGACGGCTGCTGCACGCTGGGCGCGCACTTCTCGGACGCCGACGACGAGCGCCGGGTCGGCCGCGCCGTCCGCCGGTTGACGCCCGAGCTCTGGCAGCACCACGCGGCGGGGCGGCGCGGCGGCTGGCACGCCACGGACGGCGACGGGGCACGGACCACGGCCGTGGTCGACGGCGCGTGCATCTTCCTCAACCGGCCGGGATTCGCACCGGGGACGTTCGCCGACGGCGCGGGCTGCGCGCTGCACCTGCTGGCGCTCACGGAGGGCCGGCCCCCGCACGAGACGAAGCCGGACGTCTGCTGGCAGCTGCCGCTGCGCCGCACCTACCGGACCGTCGAGCGCCCCGACGACACCTCGTACCTGGAGGTGTCGATCGGCGAGTACGACCGGCGCGGCTGGGGCGCCGGCGGCCACGACCTCGACTGGTACTGCTCGGGGAGCCCGATCGCGCACGTCGGAAGCGAGCCGGTGTTCCGCGCGCTGCGGGAGGAGCTGGTCGAGCTCGTCGGCGCCGACGCCTACGCCGTCCTGGCCGGGCACTGCGAGGGCGCGCTGGAGGCTCGGCGCTCGCTGCCGGTCCTCGTGCACCCGGCGACGGCCGCGGCCCAGGGCCGACCGTGACGGACGGCGTCCTCCCGAGTCCCAACATCTGGCGCCACCCCGGGGTCTACGAACTGGAGAACCGGGCCGTCGACCCCGATGGCGTGATCGAGACAGCGATGCGCGGGATCCGGGACTGGCGCGGCGGCGTCGTGCTCGACGTCGGCTGCGGCAGCGGATTCCACCTGCCGTGGTTCGCCGCCGACGCCGCCCGCGTCGTCGGCGTCGAGCCGCACCCGCCGCTCGTCGAGCTGGCCCGCCGGCGGACGGCGTCCCTGCCGAACGTGCAGGTGAGGACCGGCACGGCGCAGCGCCTGCCCGTCGCGGCCGCCTCCGTGGACGTCGCGCACGCGCGCTGGGCCTACTTCTTCGGGCCCGGCTGTGAGCCGGGCCTGCGCGAGCTGGCGCGTGTCGTCCGCCGGGGCGGGGTGGCGTTCGTGATCGACAACGACGCGACCCGGTCGACGTTCGGCGCGTGGTTCCGCCGGGAGCTGCCCCGCTACGACCCGGTGGCGGTCGAGCGGTTCTGGGCCCGGCAGGGGTGGGCGCGGACGCCGCTGACGATCCGCTGGTCCTGCGCGTCGAGGGCGGACCTCGAGGCGATCGTCCGGATCGAGTTCTCGGCGGCGGTGGCCGACGGCATCCTCGCGGAGCACGGCGGCAGCGAGGTCGACTACGCGGTCAACCTCTTCTGGCGCACCTACCCCTGACCCCTGTCGGGTGAAGGAAAGAGGCCCAGGTGGGGTAGATCCGGTCGACGCGGCGGCCCCCGGGTAGCATCCTTGATCCATGACCGCAGGCCCCGCACACGACGTCGGACCCAAGGGCGAGAACCGTGCCCAGGCCCCGATCCGCTGGCCCCGCCCGGAACGCGCCAGCGTGATCCTCGGCGCGATCTGGGCGGCGGGCCTGCTCATCGCGCTGGTGGTGCCTGCGTTGATCGTGCCGCCGAACGCGACGAACCCGAACGTGGGTCGCACCTGGTTCGCGTTCCTCTTCACCGCCATCGGCGCCGGCATCATGCTCGGGGTGTCGCTCACGCAGTTCCGGCGCAAGCGCGACGGCTCGATCCTCACGGTGGGCACGGTCTCCGCGATCGCCGTCATCCTCGGCGGGATCATCCTCGTCGCGACCAAGCTCGGCGGAGGCTACGGCCAGGGCTGACACGCCGCCGCCCCCTGGTCCGGCTCGTGGCTCGGTGACGTCTGTCGGTGGGCTGCCCTAGCGTCCTGGGCATGGACGCGCGGCGGACCTCGGACGGCGACGGGTGAGCGGCGGCAAGGGCCGGGAGGCCCGGCCCGCCTACCGCTGCTCGGAGTGCGGCTGGACGACGCCCAAGTGGGTCGGCCGCTGCGGCGAGTGCCAGGCCTGGGGCACGATCGAGGAGGCCGCCGCGCCGGTCGGCGTCACTCAGGCGCGGACGGTGGCGAAGGCGGCCCGGCCGATCGCGGAGGTCGAGGCGGACTCCGCCGTCGCCTGGCCCACCGGCGTCGAGGAGCTCGACCGGGTGCTGGGCGGCGGTCTCGTCGGCGGAGCCGTGGTGCTGCTCGCCGGGGAGCCGGGCGTGGGCAAGTCCACCCTGTTGCTGGACGTCGCGTCGCGGGCGGCCTCCCATCGACGGCGGGTGCTCTACGTGACGGGCGAGGAGTCCGCGGCGCAGGTCAGGCTGCGGGCCGAGCGGATCGGGGCGCTCCGGCCGCGGCTGCTGCTGGCCGCCGAGACCGACCTGGCTACCGTGCTCGGGCACGTCGACCAGGTCCAGCCCGACCTGCTCGTGGTCGACTCCGTGCAGACCATCGCGAGCGACGCGGTCGAGGGCGCCGCCGGCAACGTCAGCCAGGTCCGGGAGGTCGCGGCGAGCCTGATCCGCGTCGCCAAGGCCCGGAACATGGCGACGGTGCTGGTCGGCCACGTGACCAAGGACGGCGGGATCGCGGGCCCGCGCGTCCTGGAGCACCTCGTCGACGTCGTCTGCCAGTTCGAGGGCGACCGGCACAACCGGCTGCGCATGGTCCGCGCGGTGAAGAACCGGTACGGCCCGACGGACGAGGTGGGGTGCTTCGAGCTCGACGACTCCGGCATCAGCGGCCTCGTCGACCCCAGCGGACTGTTCCTCTCGCGGCACAGCGCTCCCGTCCCCGGCACCGCCGTCACCGTGGCGCTGGAGGGCCGGCGTCCGCTCGTCACGGAGGTGCAGGCGCTCGTCGCGCCGTCCGCGGGCTCGAACCCCCGGCGGACGACCTCCGGGCTGGACAGCAGCCGCGTCGCGATGGTGCTCGCAGTGCTCGAACGCCGCTGCCGGGTGGGCCTGTTCGGCGCCGACGCCTACGCCGCCACGGTCGGCGGCGTGCGGATCACCGAGCCCGCGTCCGACCTCGCGGTCGCCCTGGCGATGGCGAGCGCCTCGTACGACGAGCCCCTGCCGCCGCGCACGGTCTACATCGGCGAGGTCGGGCTGGCCGGGGAGATCCGGCCGGTCGGCGGCGTTGGCCGGCGGCTCGCGGAGGCCTCCCGGCTCGGCTTCACGCACGCCCTGGTGCCGGCCGGTACGCACGACATCGCTCCCGACACCATGGTCGTCCACGAGGTGCCCGATCTCGTCACCGCGCTGCACCGCGCACGCGGGGGCGGCAGCGGGGACGGCGGCGATCAGGCACAGGGGCTACGCCTGCTGTGAGCTCCGGGCGGACGAGAGGCAACGATCAGGTGACATGCTCCTGACGTCGGCGTCACCTGCGGCCGCAGGACTATACACTGACCGTCACCCGAGTGTCGTCCGCGATCCGGAGG
>DASQJO010000368.1:0-4529 GCA_035630955.1 Kineosporiaceae bacterium | reverse complement strand
GATACGAAGTCCGGGACGATGTTCCCGCCCATGTCGTGGCCCGAGTCCTCGATGTCGGCGTCCCGGGTGACGGCGTCGACCAGGGCGTCGGCGTCGAAGACGTAGTTCCCATCGACGCGAGCACCTGGTCGGGGGCGTCGGGCAGTCCCTCGGGGTCGGTCGGCTTCTCCAGGAAGGCCTCGATCCGCGACGAGTCGGGCGCCTTCTGGATGACGCCGAATTGGTCGGCGAGGCTGATCGGCTGCCGGATCGCCGCGACGGAGCAGGGTGCGCCCGACTCGATGTGCGCCTCCACCATCTGCCCGAAGTCCATCCGGTACACGTGGTCCGCGCCGACGACGACCACGATGTCCGGCCGCTCGTCGTACAGCAGGTTCAGGCTCTGGAAGATCGCGTCGGCGCTGCCCAGGTACCACCGCTTGCCGACCCGCTGCTGCGCGGGCACCGGCGCGATGTAGTTGCCGAGCAGCGTGGACATCCGCCAGGTCTGCGAGATGTGCCGGTCGAGGCTGTGCGACTTGTACTGCGTCAGCACGACGATCCGCAGGTATCGGGCGTTGACGAGGTTGCTGAGCGCGAAGTCCACGAGCCGGTACACGCCACCGTAGGGAACGGCCGGTTTCGCCCGGTCGGCCGTCAGGGGCATGAGTCGCTTGCCCTCGCCGCCGGCGAGGACCACCGCCATCACCTTCTTCGGTGCCGCCATGGCTGGACCCTATGGCGTCATCCGTGATTCGCACTACGGTGACCGACGTGCGCGTGGATCTGTTGACCCGGGAGTATCCGCCCGACGTCTACGGCGGGGCCGGCGTTCACGTCGAGAACCTCGCGGAGGTGCTGAGGCCGCTGGTCGACGTCCGCGTCCGGGCGTTCGGCGACCCGCGACCCGACCCCGGTGTGAGCGGATATCCGGACCTGCCCGAGCTCGCCTCCGCGAACGCCGCCCTGCGCACGTTCGGCGTCGACCTGACGATGGCCGCGGACTGCGGCGGCACCGACCTCGTCCATTCGCACACCTGGTACGCCAACCTCGCCGGTCACCTCGCCGGCCTGCTCTACGGCGTCCCGCACGTGCTCTCCGCGCACAGCCTCGAGCCGCTGCGGCCGTGGAAGGCGGAGCAGCTCGGCGGCGGGTACGCGCTGTCGTCGTGGGCGGAGCGGACGGCGTACCTCGGCGCCGCGCGCGTGATCGCCGTCAGCGCCGGCATGCGCGAGGACATCCTGCGGTCCTACCCGGAGGTCGACCCCGAGCGGGTCGTCGTCGTCCACAACGGCATCGACCTGTCCGGCTGGCATCGCAACGACGACCCCGCGCTCGTCCGCCGGCTCGACATCGACCCCGACCGGCCGTCGGTGGTGTTCGTCGGCCGGATCACCCGGCAGAAGGGGCTGCCGTACCTGCTGCGCGCGGCCGAGCGGCTGCCGGACGACGTCCAGCTCGTGCTCTGCGCCGGCGCCCCGGACACGCCCGAGATCATGGCCGAGGTGAGCGGGCTGACCGAGCGCCTACGGGAGCGGCGCAGCGGCGTCGTGTGGATCGAGCGGATGCTCCCGCGCGACGAGCTCACCGCCGTGCTGTCGGCGGCGACGACGTTCGTGTGCCCGTCGGTGTACGAGCCGCTCGGCATCGTCAACCTCGAGGCGATGGCGTGCGAGGCGGCCGTCGTCGGGACGGCGACCGGCGGCATCCCCGAGGTCGTCGAGGACGGCGTCACCGGCCGGCTGGTGCCGATCGACCAGGTGAGCGACGGCACGGGGACGCCCCGGGACCCCGACCGGTTCGTCGCCGATCTTGCGGACGTGCTCACCGAGGTCGTGTCCGAACCGGCGCGCGCCGCCGAGATGGGCCGCGCCGGACGCCGCCGCGCCGAGGAACACTTCTCCTGGGACTCCATCGCCCAGAAGACCGTCGACGTCTACAACGCCGCCCGCGCCTGACCCCCCTTTCCCTTGCTCGTGATCATGCAATCCGCGTTGATCATGAGAACTCTCGTCACCATGAGCGACGAAGGATCCGAGGCTCGCGGCTGAGCAGTTCCCCGATCGCCCGCTCGAGCGCCAGGGACCGTCCGAGCACCTCACCCTTGCCGACCGCGAGGACGCGCCAGCCGTAGGTCGTCTCCAGGACCTCCCGGCGTCGTCGGTCGTGCCCGAGCTGCGCGGCCGAGCTGTGATGCTCCTCGCCGTCGTACTCGAGAGCCACGCGCTCGTCGTCCCACCCCAGGTCGAGCCGGTACATACAGCGGCCGTCCTCATCGCACACCTCGATCTGCACCCGCGGCCGGGGGAAGCCCGCGTCGACCACGCGCAGCCGGAGCCACGACTCACCCATCGACTCCGTTCTCGGCTCGACGAGCGGCGCGAGACGGCGCGCCTGCACGGCTCCCCGCAGCCCGGCCGCCTCGGACACCCGCGAGACGAGATCGGGCACGCACAGCAGCCCGGCGGCCGCGAGACCGTCTGCCACGCCGAGTCCCATGTGCGGAAGCAGCCATCGCAGGCAGTCGACGGCTGTTCTCGTCGGCGTCGTGGTGGGAATGCCGTCGACGACGATCACCTCGTCGGCCGGAGGAGCGACGTAGCACCGGACGCCGGGGCGGCGCAGCGGCTGACGCCCGGGCGGCACGATGCACTCGACCACCGGTGCCTCGCGGAGCTGGTCCGGCATCCGCCCGTCGACGCCGAAGAGCCACGCCGCGGTGAGCCGGCCGACGACCGCGTCGTCCGGCAGCCGGAGACGCAGGCAGGCGGCGCGGGACGCGAGGTCGTCCGGAACGCGCGCGTCCAGGTAGACGCCGCGGACCACCTGCCGCACGGCGCCGGCGGCGACGAGAGCTGTCACGTCGGGGTCGCGCAGGCCCTCCCGGCGAGCGATCGGGCGGTCGAACGGCTGTCCGTCGAGCAGGAGTTCGGTGCCGTGGAGCTGGATGGGAAGGGCGAGGGGCACCGGCTCACGCTGGGTCGCCCTCGGCTGCGGGGGAGGGCACCCACGCAGGTGCTGTGGACGGTGTGACGACGAGCGGCGGGGTTGTCCACACGACGGACGGTGACGAGCGTTCCCATGATCAACGCGGATTGCATGATCACGAGCAAGACGAACGAGGGTCAGGGGGACTGGATGGCGGCGTTCACGGCGGCGACGACGGCGTGACGGCAGACGACGTCGAGCTCGCGCAGGGTCCGGGCTCGTTCCTGCGCCTCGAAGACGTTGACGGCGGCTCCGTCGTCGCGCGCCGCGAGCGAGAGCACGGCGCGCAGCCGACCCGCCGTCGAGAGCACCTGCAGGCTCCGGGCGGGCGTGCCCGCGGGCAGGATCCCCGGCGGGATCTCCGCCCGTCGGAGTCGGCGCAGCTCCTCGGCGGCGTCCGGTCCGAGCGCCGCGACGTCGAGCCGGGTGAGCCGCGACGTCGCCTCCAGCAGTCCCTCCTTGAGCGCCCGCTCGGCGTCCGCCAGTCCGTCCGCGCCGAGGTGCCGGCTCTCGGCGACCGGACGCACCTGCCAGGTCACCAGGTAGCCGGGCTCCCACTCGGAGCCGAACTCCGTCACCTCGGGGACGGCGCCCCACGCCGATCCGCTCGACGCCACCACGCACTCGCCGGCGTCCAGTGCCGCCGTGTTGAACGCGGGCGGCCCGGGCAGGCCCAGCGGGTCGCCGGGCACCGGCAGGACCACCCGCAGCGCCGAGACGCCGGCCTCGCGCAGAGCGGTGAGCAGGCCCTCGAGGTCGGCGCTCGGCACCAGGTCCGCCGGCTCCACGCGGTGCGGCTCGTCGTCCCCGGTCACGGCGCGGACGACGCCGCCCGTCGACGTCCGGCCCTGCAGCCATGCCGTCCCCCAGGCCGCCAGACGGGCCGATCGTGGGATCTCGAGCACTCGCTCAGGGTAGGGCCACGGGTGAATGCAGGCGTGGCGGCCGGTGTGCCCTAGGGTCACGGGTCATGGGTGACGTGCTCGACCTGATCGGCGTCACGGTCGTCCGCGACGGTGCCACGCTCCTGGAGGACGTGACATGGACGGTCCGCGAGGGTGAGCGCTGGGTGATCCTCGGCCCGAACGGTGCCGGGAAGACCACGCTGCTGCAGATCGCGGGTGCGCGGATGCATCCGACCCGCGGGTCCGTCGACGTGCTCGGCGACCGGCTGGGCGAGGTGGACGTGTTCGAGCTCCGGCCGCGCATCGGGCTGTCGAGCGCCTCGTTCGCCGAGACCCTGCCTGCGGGCGAGCGGGTCAGTGACGTCGTGCTGACGGCCGCCTACGCCGTCGCCGGCCGCTGGCGCGAGAAGTACGACGAGATGGACCACCGCCGCTCCGGCGACCTGCTCGCCGCCTTCGGCGTCGATCACCTGGCCGAGCGGACCTTCGGCACGCTGAGCGAGGGCGAGCGCAAGCGGGTCCAGCTCGCCCGGTCGCTCATGACCGATCCTGAGCTCGTCCTCCTCGACGAACCCGCCGCCGGCCTCGACCTCGGCGGCCGGGAAACTCTCGTCCGCGACCTCGCCGAGCTCGCGATGGACCGCCGGTCGCCGGTG
>DASQJO010000367.1:0-2567 GCA_035630955.1 Kineosporiaceae bacterium | reverse complement strand
TCACTACGCCGAGGCGCTCGCCGAACTCCGCACCGCGCGGCGGCTCACCGGTTCCGACGAGCACCTGCCCGTCATCGCCGACTCCGAGCGCGCCCTGGGCCGTCCCGAGCGGGCTCTGGCCATCGCCGTCCTGCCCGAGCTCGGCAGGCTCGACGTCGAGCATCGCGTCGAGATGCTCATCGTCGAGGCGGGGGCCCGCAGCGACCTCGGGCAGAAGGAGGCCGCCGTCATCACGCTCCAGGTCGGGCTCCTGGACAGTCGCGTGAAGGCGCCCTGGGTCGCCCGCCTCCGGATGGCCTACGCGGACGCGCTGGCCGCCGTCGGCCGGGACGACGAGGCCGCCCGCTGGCTCGAGCGCGCCGCCGAGGCCGACCCGGACGACGTCACCGGCATCCACCAGCGCCTCGACGACGAAGACGTCGTCGTCACCGACCTCGAGGAGGACGAGGACGAGGGCACGGGCGACGACGAGGCCCAGGAGCTGAGTACGTCGTGACGCGCGTCGTGCTCCCGGCGTCGGCACCGCCCGCCACCGTCCACGACGTCGCGCTCCTCGACCTCGACGGCGTGGTCTACGTCGGCCCGGACGCCGTCCCCGGCGCGGTCGAGGCGATCGAGCGCGCCGCGGAGCTCGGCATGCGCTCGGTTTACGTGACGAACAACGCCTCCCGGCCGCCGCGCGTCGTCGCCGAGCAGCTGCGGTCCCTCGGCGTCCCGGCCGACGAGACGGACGTCGTCACCTCGGCCCAGCTCGCGGCGGGGATCCTGGGGCAGCGGCTGCCGGCCGGCGCGCGGGTGCTCGTCGTCGGCGGCCCGGGCCTGCACGAGGCGCTCGCCGCGGAAGGGCTGGTCCCCGTGTCCTCCATGGACGAGCAGCCGGTGGCCGTCGTCCAGGGCTTCGGCCCGCTGGTGGGCTGGCGGGAGCTCGCCGAGTGCGCCCGAGACGTCCGGGCGGGCCTGCCCTGGGTCGCGACGAACCTCGACCTCACCGTGCCGACGCCCCACGGCCCCGCGCCGGGCAACGGCGCGCTCGTCGCCGCCGTGGCTGAGGCAGGGGGCCGCCGTCCCGACGACGTCGCGGGGAAGCCCGTCGCCGGGGCGTTCCGGGACGCCGCCGACCGCATGCGCAGCAAGAGCCCCATCGTCGTCGGCGACCGGCTCGACACCGACCTCGAGGGCGCCCGCGCCGCCCGGATCACCGGGCTCCTCGTCCTCACCGGGATCACCGGCGTCTCCGAGCTGCTCGCCGCCGCTCCCGGCGTCCGGCCCGACCTGGTCGGACGTGACCTCGGCGCCCTGCTCGCCGAGCACCCCGAGGCGGTCGCGGACGACGACGGCACGGGCCGGTGCAACGACGCCGTCGTGGCCGCCGAGGACGGCAAGGTCGTCGTCCACGAGGCCGGCGACGACGCCCTCGACCTGCTGCGCGCCGCCTGCGCGGCCGTGTGGGACGCCGGGACCGGCGCGCCGCCCGACCCGCACCCGGTGATCGAGGCCGTGCGCGGGCTGGAGCCCGGTACCGCCTGGGCGCGATAGCGTGCTGGGCGTGACGCAGCCCGACACCCCCGGCGAACCGCCCGCGACGGGCGACCAGTCCGTCGACGCCGCGCTCGCCGCCCTCCGGGACGTGCTCGACGAGCCCGTCGAGACCCGCCTGGCCGTGCTCGAGCGCGCCCACCGCACGCTGCAGGACCGGCTCGCCGACGTCGAGGAGTGATGGCGCGGCTGCGCCGCCTCGACGCCGAGCTGGTGCGCCGCGGACTCGCCCGCTCCCGCGGCCAGGCCGCCGAGCTCGTCGCCGCCGGGCGCGTCGACGTCGGCGGCGCGCCCGCGACGAAGCCCGCGACCCAGGTCGACCCCGCTGCCGCCATCGTCGTCCGGCCCGACCCGCAGGACTCGCCCGACTACGTGAGCCGCGGCGCGCACAAGCTCGCCGGCGCTCTCGACGCCTTCGCCCCGGACGGGCTCGCTGTCGCCGGTCGGCGCTGCCTGGACGCCGGGGCCAGCACGGGCGGCTTCACCGACGTCCTGCTGCGCCGCGACGCCGCCGAGGTGATCGCGGTCGACGTCGGATACGGGCAGCTCGCGTGGTCGCTCCGGCAGGACCCGCGCGTCCGCGTCCTCGACCGCACGAACGTCCGGGACCTGACGCCGGAGCGGGTGGGCGACCCCGTGGACCTCGTGGTCGGGGACCTCTCCTTCATCTCCCTGCGGCTCGTGCTGCGGCCGCTGCACGCCGTCACGCGGTCGGGCGGGGACCTCGTGCTCATGGTGAAGCCGCAGTTCGAGGTCGGCCGGGAGCGGCTCGGTTCGGGCGGCGTGGTGCGGGACCCGACCGCGCGGGCGGACGCCGTCCGGGGGGTCGCCGGCGCCGCCCTCGCACTCGGACTCGGCTGCCGCGGCGTCACGGCGAGCCCGCTGCCCGGCCCGAGCGGCAACGTCGAGTACTTCCTCTGGCTGACCGACGGCGCCCCGCCGCTGGCGGACGACGACCTCGCGCGCGCCGTCGCCGAGGGACCGCGGTAGCGGGCTGTGGACGCGCGGCGGCGCCGTGTCGGAGCCTCCGC
>DASQJO010000366.1:0-4305 GCA_035630955.1 Kineosporiaceae bacterium | reverse complement strand
CCTGCTCGACGACGACCTCGTGCACCAGGGCGCCCGCCTCCGGCCCGTCCGGGGCGCGGCTCTCCACCGGGCGCCGGTACACCACGACGCGCGGCGGCAGGTCGCCCTCCGCGGGGAAGAACCGGCCGAGCGGCACCTCGTCGTGCTCCCACGGCGCGGGGTCGCTCGGCGGGATGTCCTCGACGGCGAACTCGACGCCCTCCAGCTGGTCGGCCCAGCGCTGCTCGAGCCGCTCGACGGCGTCCAGCACCCGGTCGTCGAACCGGTCGCGGCGGCTCCGCCACGCCGGGACCTCGCGGGGGACGAGCGGTCCTCGCAGCCCTCGTCCGTGCCGGTCGCGGGCGCGGGACCGGCGTCGCGTCGGGCGGCCTGGCATCGGACCAGGGTATCGCCGCCCTCCAGGGGGCCGGGGACACGCCGGGACGACACCCCGGCGGACACGGATCGTCACCGCGCGCCTCCCACACCGCACCTCCGCCGCGCTCTAGGGTCACGATCACGGGCACCGGGTCGCACTGGAGAAGGTGGTGGTGGTGCCGGGGTTACGCGCCGTGACGCGCCGTGGCGTCGCCGGGATCCTCGTGATGACGGTCCTGGGGTTGGTCGCGGCGTGCGGCGAGGACTCCGCCCGCACCGGAACCGCGGCGGACGGCATCCCCTCGTCGACCGGCTCGCCACCGGTGCCGTCCGCCACCACGGTGAGCGGGCAGCCGCTGCCCAGCGAGAGCCGAAGCCCGGCCGAGCTGCTGCAGCTGGCCCGCGCGGCCTTCCTCACCGCGCCGTCGGTGCACGTCACGGGCACGGCCGTGCGCGGTGCCGACGCCTACGTCGTCGACGCCCGGCTCGCCGGCGCCTCGGGCGGGACGGCGACCGTGAAGACCTCCGGCGAGACGGTGCAGGTCGTCCGCGTCGGCGACGTCGCCTACGTCGGCGGCGATCTCGCGTTCTGGCAGTCGGTGACGGGGGACGCCGCCCGGGCCCGCGCACTGGTCGGCTCCTCCGTGCGGACCGGGGCCGACGAGCCGAACTTCGCCTCCTACGTCGCCTTCACCCGGCCGGAGACCTACGCCGCCGTGCTCCCCGACCCCGGGCAGCCGGCGACCCTCGGAGCCACCACCCTCATCCGCGGCATGCCGGCGATCGCGGTGCGGGACCAGGCCGGCAGCACGCTGTACGTCGCCCGGACCGGGCCGGCGTACCCGCTGCGGCTCGACGGGCTGACGAACGGGCAGGTCGTCTTCCTCGACCTCGCCGACTACGGGGCGCCGGTCACGCTGCGGACACCTCCGCCCGCAAGGGTCCGGGAGCCCGGCGGCGGCTCCTGACGGTCCGCCCTCGTCGCGATCACCCAGGGTGACGGCTGTTCGGCCATGAGGGATGCGATGGGTTACTGTCGGGGAGGGCGCGAGGGTCGCGCCGTGCGAAAGGGACCATGCGAACCGACATCCGTCGTGCGGCGGGCGCCGTCGTCGCTGCGACCGCCGTCGTCGTCACCGCCGGCTGCTCCGGGGGTTCCGGGTCGTCCTCGGCGAGGTCGACGGGGCCGGCCTCGTCACCGGCCGCCGGCTCGTCCTCCGCCCCGGCCCCCGCCACCCCCGGCGCCTCGCCGTCCGGCGGGCTGGCCGCGGCCTCCGCCGACGAGATCCTCGCCCAGGCCCGCCAGGCGCTGCTCGACGCCGGCTCCGTGCACGCCAAGGGCACCGTCCGCAGCGGGGACACGCCCTACAAGCTCGACCTGCAGATGGTGCGCCGGATCGGCGCCGCCGGATCGGTCGCCGAGCAGGGCGCCTCGCTCGGCGTCGTCCGCATCAAGGACGCCGCCTACGTGCAGCTCGACCAGGCCTCGTGGCGCGCCGTCACCGGCAGCGCCAGCACCGCTCGCAAGTTCGCGGGCAAGTACCTGAAGGTCACGTCGTCGAACTCGGACGCCTTCAAGCCCTTCCTCACGCTCACCGACGTCGACCACGTCTTCGACTCCCTGCTCGTGCCCGCCGGCACCGTGACCAAGGGCGCCGTCACGACCGTGAACGGCCGCAAGGCGGTCGACCTGCGGATCGACGGCGGACGCACCGGGGACGTCTACGTCGCGCTGGAGGGGCGGCCGTACCCGCTGCGGCTCTCCTACGGACGCGGCAGCGCGCAGCAGGTGAACCTCGACAGCTTCGGCCGCAAGATCGCGCTCAAGGCCCCGCCCGCCTCGCGGATCGCCTCGAGCTGACCGGCTCCCGGCGCCCGCGGCGGCCGCCCCGGGCGCCCGGCGTGCCTGGCGCACCCGGGTGCCGCCCGGGGGTACTGTCCACGCCGTGGGTGGTGTGCGCAGGTGCTCGAGGACGGCCTGCGGCCGTGCCGCGGTCGCCACGCTGACCTACGTCTACTCGGACTCCACGGCCGTGCTCGGGCCGCTCGCGCTCTACGCGGAGCCGCACTGCTACGACCTCTGCGCCGAGCACGCCGAGCGGCTGACGGCCCCTCGCGGGTGGGAGGTCGTGCGCCTGGCCCCGGACCTCGCCCCGCCGCGGCCCTCGGACGACGACCTGCTGGCCCTCGCGGACGCCGTCCGCGAGGCGGCCCGGCCCCGGGTGCCCGAGCCGGCGCCGGCGACCGTCGAGGCCGCCACCGTCGAGGTCGGCCGCCGCGGCCACCTGCGCGTGCTGCGCGACCCGACCACATCGTCCCCGACCTGACGAGCTGTCCGGTTCGCACCGGAACCGCCGGGGATTCAACCCCTCGCGGAACGGCGCCGAGACCTGGGGGGTCACCCCGACCCTCGCGCCGACAGGAGCCCGTCATGGCCGCCCCCCGCATCCCCGCCCAGCGCGTCCCCAACCAGAGGAACGGCCGTTCGGCCGCTCCCGCGGTTCCGCTCGGCTCGCTCACCCAGCGCAGCCACCTGTCCGGGGCGTCCTGCGCAGGCTGCGGCAGCGCGCACGTCACCCGGCTCAGCATGAACCTCACCGACGGCACCCCGGTCGACTTCACCTCGTGCCACCGCTGCGAGCACCGCACCTGGACGCGGACCGGCGGCGACGTGCTCGCGGTGGACAGCGTTCTGGAGCATGCCCGCAAACGATGACGGTGCGCGGCTAGGCTCGACGACCGTGTCCACCGAGTCCGCGACCGCGACGAACGACGCCCCCGCACGCCGCGACCTGACCGCCCTCGTCAAGGCCTACGACATCCGCGGGCTCGTCGGCGAGCAGCTCGACGCCGACGTCGCCCGGGCGCTCGGAGCCGCCTTCGCCGAGGAGGTGGCGGGCGAGGCCGGGCGCGTCGTCGTCGGCCACGACATGCGCCCGTCCTCGCCCGAGCTGGCGGCGGCCTTCGCGGACGGCGCCGCCGCCCGCGGCCTGGACGTGGTGCTGGCCGGGCTGTGCAGCACCGACGGGCTCTATTACGGCAGCGGCGCCCTCGACGCGCCCGGCGCCATGTTCACCGCCAGTCACAATCCCGCGGCCTGGAACGGCATCAAGCTCTGCCGCGCCGGCGCCCGCCCGATCAGCCTCGACACCGGTCTCGCCCGGATCCGCGACCGCGCCCAGGACCTGCTCGACGCCGGCGGAACGGTCGAGGGAGCCAAGGGCGACGTCACCGAGCAGGACCTGCTGGCCGGCTACGCCGGCTACCTGCGCGACCTCGTGGACCTCTCCGGCGTGCGGCCGCTGCGGGTCGTCGTCGACGCCGGCAACGGCATGGCCGGGTTGACCACCCCCGCCGTCCTCGGGACGACCGCCGGCCTGCCGGCGCTGCCGATCGAGGTCGTACCGCTCTACTTCGAGCTCGACGGGACCTTCCCCAACCACGAGGCCAACCCGCTCGAGCCGGCCAATCTGCGCGACCTGCAGGCGGCGGTGGTACGCGAGCGGGGCGACGTCGGCCTGGCCTTCGACGGCGACGCCGACCGCTGCTTCGTCGTCGACGCCGACGGCGAGCCCGTCTCGCCCAGTGCCGTCACCGGCCTCGTCGCGGTCCGCGAGATCCTCCGGGCCCGCGAGGGTGGCGACACCGAGGTGTCGATCGTGCACAACGTCATCTCGAGCGCCGCGGTGCGCGAGATCGTCGTCGAGCACGACGCGACGCCGGTGCGCACCCGCGTCGGTCATTCCTTCATCAAGGGCGAGATGGCCCGCGCCGGAGCGGTCTTCGGCGGTGAGCACTCGGCCCACTACTACTTCCGCGACTTCTGGTACGCCGACACCGGCATGCTCGCCGCCATGCACGTGCTCGCCGCCCGGGGCGAGGTGGACCAGCCACTGTCGGCGCTGGTCGCGGACTACGAGCGGTACGTCGCCTCGGGCGAGATCAACT
>DASQJO010000365.1:0-8821 GCA_035630955.1 Kineosporiaceae bacterium | reverse complement strand
ACGTGGGATCGGGCCGGACGTCGGGCCGGACGTCGACCGCGCCGGCGGCGAGCGCGGCGGCGCTGGGGCGGGCACGCGGGTCCGGGGCGAGCGCGGCGACGACGAGCGGGGCGAGCCACGGCGGGACGCCGGCGAGGTCGGGCGGCGGCCCGGCGAGCACGCGGTGCGCGACGCCGATGTCGGGGCCGTCACCGAAGGGGCGGCGTCCGGTCGCGGCGTAGGCGACGGTCGCGCCCCAGGAGAAGACGTCGGAGGCGGCCGTGACGGGCTGCTGGCGGAGCACCTCCGGCGCCATCCACCCCACGCTGCCGACGATCTCCCCGGTGGTGGTCCAGCGCGTGACGGCGTCGAGGGCGCGGGCGATCCCGAAGTCGACGATCCGGGGGCCGGCCGGGGAGAGGATGACGTTCTGCGGCTTCAGGTCGCGGTGGACGACGCCCGCCGCGTGGATGCCGGCGAGGCCGCGGGCGACGCCGCGGGCGAACGCGTCGAGCTCCGCGCCGGCGAGCGGACCCCCGTCGTGCACCCGGTCGCGCAGCGAAGGGCCGGGGACGTACTCGGTGACGAGGAACGGCGAGGGCCCGGCGGTGTCGTGGTCGAGGACGCGGGCGACGCCGGGGTCGCGGACGCGAGCGGCGGCCTGCGCCTCCTGGTGGAACCGGCGGCGGTACACGGTGTCGTCGGCGTACTCGGGGCGGATGACCTTCACGGCGACGGGCGTGCCGTCGGGGGCCTCGCCGAGGTACACCAGGCCCATGCCTCCCGCGCCGAGCCGGCGCAGCAGGCGGTAGCGGGCGATCCAGGTCGGATCGGAGGGGCCGAGCGCGGTGCCACGGCCCACGACCTCGCCGGACCCCGTGGACCTGCTCACAGCCGGGGAGCGTACCCGGCGTCGGTCACCGGGAGGGACCGTCAGGGGACGGCGACCGTGATGCCGGTCGGCGGAGCGTCGCCCATCACGGCGAGGGCCTCCCCCGCGTTCTCGAGGCCGATACGGGCGGTGACGAGGTCGCCGGGGCGCAGCCGGCCGGCGGCGACGAGCCCCAGGAGCTCGGGGTACCGCCAGGCGGCCATGCCGTGGCTGCCCAGGACCTCGAGCTCGCCGGCGATGACCAGGTGCAGCGGGACCGCGGGCCAGCCCAGCACGTCCGGCAGCAGGCCGACCTGGACGTGCCGGCCGCGCGGCGCCAGGCAGCCGAGCGAGGCGGCGCAGGTGGCCGGGCTGCCGAGGGCGTCGAGCGACAGGGCCACGGGGCCGCCGGCGGCCGCGCGGACCTCGGCCGCGACCTCCAGCGGGTCCTGCCCCGGCTCGGTCCGGACGGCGCCCTCCGCCCCGGACGCCGTCGCGAGCGCGAGCGCCTCGGGCCGGATGTCGACGGCGACGACGCGCGCGCCGGCGGCCACGGCGACCAGGACGGCGGACAGGCCCACGCCCCCGCAGCCGTGGACGGCGACCCACTCCCCCGCCGCCACCCGCCCCACCTGGGCGACCGCCCGGAACGCGGTGGCGAACCGGCAGCCGAGTGCGGCGGCGGCGACCGCGCCGACGGCGTCGGGCAGGGCGACGAGGTTGACGTCGGCGCGCTCGACGACGACCAGCTCGGCGAACGAGCCCCAGTGCGTGAAGCCGGGCTGGAGCTGGTCCTCGCAGACCTGCTGGTCCCCGGCGCGGCAGGTCCGGCAGCGGCCGCAGGCGTTGACGAAGGGCGTCGTCACCCGCTGCCCGGGCCGCCACCCGGTCACCTCGGCGCCGACCTCGTGCACCACGCCGGCGAACTCGTGGCCCGGCACGTGCGGCAGCGCGATCGTCGGGTCGTGGCCGGCGACGGCGTGCCAGTCGCTGCGGCACAGACCCGTCGCCTCGACCCGCACGACGGCCCCGTCGGGCGGGCAGGCGGGCTCCGGCACCTCCCGGAGCGCGGGCACGGTGCCGAACGCGTCGAGGACGACCGCTCTCACAACTGGGAGAGCTCGGCGACCAGGTCGTCCAGCCCGAGCGCTCCCTGCGAGAGCGCGGCCATGTGCCAGGCCTTGAGGTCGAAGGTCTCGCCGCGGGCCTCGTGGGCGCGGCGGGCGGCGTCCCGGCCGGCGAGCCACGCGCGTTCGCCGAGCTTGTAGCCGATCGCCTGCCCCGGCCAGCCCAGGTAGCGGACGATCTCGCTGTCCAGGAAGTCCGCCGGGCGCCCGCTGTTGGCGCCGAAGAACGCCCGGGCCAGCTCCGGCGTCCAGCGCTCGCCGGGGTGGAACGGCTCCGGGACGCCCTGCACGGTGGGGATCTCCAGCTGCAGGTGCATGCCGATGTCGATGATCACCCGGACGGCGCGCATGCGCTGGGCGTCGAGGTAGCCGATGCGGGCGGCGGCGTCTGTGAGGAACCCGAGCTCGTCCATGAGCCGCTCGGCGTAGAGCGCCCACCCCTCGACGTTCGCGCTGACGGAGCCGACGCCGGTCTGGTAGCGCGAGAGCTGCGGCGCGACGTACACCCACTGCGCGAGCTGCAGGTGATGACCGGGGACGCCCTCGTGGTACCAGGTGCTCACGAGGTCCCAGAGCGGGAAGCGCTCCCGCCCCATCGTCGGCAGCCAGGTGCGGCCCGGCCGGGAGAAGTCCTGCGCGGGGCGGGTGTAGTACGGCGCGGCCGCCGTGCCCGCCGGCGCGATCATCGACTCCACCCGGCGGACCGGCTCCGCGAGGTCGAAGTGGACGCCGTCCAGCGCCTCGATCGCCTCGTCCATGAGCCGCTGCAGGTGCGTCCGGACGGCGTCGACGCCCTCGATCGCGGGGCCCTGCTCGTCGAGGTGGTGCATCGCCTCGGCGGGACTCGCGCCGGGCAGCACCTTCTCGGCCTCGGCGCGGATCTCGGCGTCGATGCGGGCGAACTCCGTCCAGGCCCAGGCGTAGGCCTCGTCCAGGTCCAGGTCGGCGCCCGCCCAGGCGCGGGCCCACAGCGCATACCGGTCGCGGCCCGCCGCGTCCGGGCCGGGCACGGCGGCCGGCGCGTACACGTCGGCGAGCCAGGTGCGCAGCTCGGCGACCGCCGCGTCGGCCCCGGCCGCGGCGGACGTCAGGCGGTCGCGGAGCGCCTCCGGGCCGGCGGCGGCGAAGGACGAGAACCACCCGCCGTCCGCCCCCCATCCGGCGAGCTGGTCGACGACGGCCGACACCTGACGGGGGCCGGCGAGGCTGCCGCGGTCTCGCCCCGCCTCCAGGGTCCGCCGGTAGCCCTCCAGCGCGGCGGGGAAGGCCTCGAGGCGCGCGGCGACGTTGCTCCAGTCCTCGTCCGTCGCGGTCGGCATCAGCGTGAACGCCTGCCGCATCGCGTGCGGCGGGCTGGACATCGTGTCGAGCTGGCGCAGCGGCTCCCCCGCGTCCGACACCGCGAGCTGGGCCTCGAGCCGCTCGCGCAGCAGCGTCGCGCAGCGGCGCTCGAGGTCGTCGAGCGCCTCCCGTCCGCCCGCCACCGCCTCGGCCTCGTCGAGGGCGCGCAGCGTCTCGCGCAGCAGGTGGGCACGCTGGTCGATGCCGGCGGGCGAGTAGTCGGGCCAGCGGTCCTGACCGGTCGGGACGCCGAGGCCGGTCGCGACGATCGGGTCGAGGACGACGAGCTCGTCGACGTACCGGTCGGCGACCTGGCGGGGGGTGGCTGCGTCGGTGGGCACCGCGACATCCTGCCCGAGGCCGCCGGCTCGGCACGCTCAGACGCTGCTGGAGCGCTCCCACAGGTTGATGCCCGAGTCCACCGCGTCCTCGTCGACGGCGGCGATCTCGGCGTCCGTGAGCGGCGGGCCGTCGAGCGCGGCGACGTTGGCCTCGAGCTGGGCGACGCTGCTCGCGCCGATGAGCACCGACGTCACGCGCGGGTCGCGGAGCACCCACTGCAGCGCGAGCTGGGCGAGGCTCTGCCCGCGCTGCCGCGCGACGTCGTTGAGGCGCCGGATGTGCGCCAGCGCCGCGTCGGTGAGCAGCGACGGGTCGAGGGACTTGCCCTGCGCCGCGCGCGAGCCCTCCGGGATCCCGTTCAGGTAGCGGTCGGTGAGCATGCCCTGCGCGAGCGGCGAGAACGCGATGCAGCCGATGCCCTCGGTGCCGAGCACGTCGAGCAGGCCGCGCTCGACCCACCGGTTGAGCATCGAGTAGCTGGGCTGGTGGATGAGCAGCGGCGTCCCCATCGACCGCAGGATCGCGGCGGCCTCCCGGGTGCGCTCGGGCGAGTAGGAGGAGATGCCGGCGTAGAGCGCACGGCCGGAGCGGACGGCGGTGTCGAGCGCGCCCATCGTCTCCTCCAGCGGCGTCTCCGGGTCGAAGCGGTGGCTGTAGAAGATGTCGACGTAGTCCACGCCCATCCGCCCGAGGGACTGGTCGAGGCTCGCGAGCAGGTACTTGCGCGAGCCCCACTCCCCGTACGGCCCGGGCCACATGTCGTACCCCGCCTTGGTGGAGAGCACGAGCTGGTCCCGGTAGGGCGCGAGGTCCTGCGCGAAGATCGAGCCGAAGTTGAGCTCGGCGGAGCCGTAGGGCGGGCCGTAGTTGTTCGCGAGGTCGATGTGCGTGATGCCGAGGTCGACGGCGCGGCGCAGGATCGCGCGCTGGCGGTCGAGCGGGACGTCGTCCCCGAAGTTGTGCCAGAGGCCGAGGGAGACGGCGGGCAGCTTCAGCCCGGAGCGCCCGCAGCGGCGGTACTCCATCGCGTCGTAGCGTCCGGCGGCGGGCACGTAGCGGTCGAGGTCGTCCATGACCCACATCCTGGCCCACGGCCGCCGCCTCGCCGCCCGGCTCGCACCGCCGGCGCGGACTAGGGTTGGTGCCGCCCGCAGCCGAGTACCCGGGAGCGCCTCATGCCGGTCCGTCGCGTCGCCCTGCTCACCGCGGGGGGCCTGGCCCCCTGCCTGTCGTCCGCGGTCGGCGGCCTCGTGGAGCGGTACACCGCGGTCGCACCCGACGTCGAGATCATCGGCTACGTCGACGGCTACGCCGGGCTGCTCGGCGGCCGTCACCTGACCGTCACCGGCGACATCCGCGCCAAGGCGCACCTGCTGCACCGGTTCGGGGGCAGCCCGCTCGGCAACAGCCGGGTGAAGCTCACCAACGTCAAGGACGCCGTGAAGCGCGGGCTCGTGCAGGAGGGCCAGGACCCGCTCGAGGTCGCCGCCGAGCAGCTCACCCGCGACGGCATCGACGTCCTGCACACGATCGGCGGTGACGACACCAACACGACGGCGGCCGACCTCGCGGCCTACCTGCAGAGGAACGGCCACGACCTGACCGTCGTCGGCCTGCCGAAGACGATCGACAACGACGTCGTCCCGATCAAGCAGTCGCTCGGCGCGTGGACCGCGGCGGAGCAGGGCACGATCTTCGCCCGCAACATCGTCGCGGAGCACTCGTCGAACCCGCGGATGCTCGTGGTCCACGAGGTCATGGGCCGGGGCTGCGGCTGGCTCACGGCGGAGACGGCGCGGCGTTACCACGCGTGGGTGCGTGAGCAGGAGTACGCCGGCTTCGGGAACGACCCGCGCAGCTGGGACGTGCACGGCGTCTTCGTGCCCGAGCTCGAGTTCGACATCGACGCCGAGGCCGAGCGACTGCGCGCGATCATGGACGAGATCGGCTGCGTGAACCTCTTCGTCTCCGAGGGGGCCGGCGTCGAGACGATCGTGGCCGAGCTGACCGCGCGCGGCGAGGAGCCGGAGCGCGACGCCTTCGGGCACGTCAAGCTCGACACCATCAACCCGGGCGCGTGGTTCGGCAAGCAGTTCGCCGAGCGGCTCGGCGCCGAGAAGACGATGGTCGGCAAGAGCGGCTACTTCTCCCGCTCCGCCGCGGCCAACGCCGAGGACCTCGCCCTCATCCGCCGCTGCACCGGCCTCGCGGTCGACGTCGCGCTGGACGGCGGCAGCGGTGTCGTCGGCGAGGACGAGGAGCGCGGCGACGAGCTGCGCGCGATCGAGTTCCCGCGGATCAAGGGCGGCAAGCGGTTCGACACGTCGCTGCCGTGGTTCACCGGCCTCCTGGCCGACCTGGGCCAACCGATCGGGCCGCCGGCCGCGACCTCGCACTGACGACCTTCTCGATCGCCGCCCGCTCGGACGACGGACGGGCCCCCTAGCGGGGCGCCTCCGGCGCGTCCGGGGCAGGCGGACGGCAGAGCAGACCGGCGACGACGCCGTCGAGGGTCCACGGTCCCGCGGCGTACGGCACGAGCGCGATGTCGCCGCGCCGGACGTCGAGCGAGTCCGACGCGGCGCGGACCGTGCCGCCGCCGTCGAGCACGACGAACACCGAGAAACCCGCCGCCACGGTGAGCGGGTTCTCCGGGGCCGCGATCCAGTCCGCCCGGAAGTACGGCAGCGCCTCCTCGGGCAGCGCACGGCCGACCGGACGTGGCCAGGGGGACCGTCGGACCCGGCGGTCGACGTCCGCGTCGGACCACACCCCCAGGTCGAGCGCTTCCAGTGCGACGTCGAAGCCGAGCCCGAGATGCCCCTCGGCGTCCCCGTCGACGGCGAAGCCGTCCCACTCCAGCAGGATCGACAGGTCCGTGGGCTCCTGCAGTTCCGTGACGAGGACGCCCTCGCCGATGAAGTGCGCCGTCCCGGCCGGGACGAGGATCCCGTCGCCGGGCCGGACCTCGCGGCTGTGGACCGCGTCCACGAGCGCCGCGCTGTCGTGGTCGGCGACGAGGCGGCCGAGCTCGTCGCGGCTCATCGGCCGGCGCAGCCCGATGCCGACGACGGCACCGGGGTCGGCCTCGACGACGACCCAGGCCTCGGTCTTTCCGTGCGCGAGGCCGAGGTGCTCGCGGGCGAACGCGCGCGTCGGGTGCACGTGGACGGGCAGCCGCTGCCCGGCGTCCAGCAGCTTCACCAGCAGCTCGACGCCGTCGGCGCCGTACCGCTCGACGTGCGCCGGCCCGAGCCACGCCTGCGGGTCGGCGCGGACGGCGTCGCGCAGGAGCTCGCCGCCGGGCAGCGTCGACAGCCCCTGCAGCGCCTCCCCGGCCCGGGTGGTGACCGAGGCGACCCACTCCTCCGGCCGCTGCGGGCCGCCGGGGCCACCACGCAGCGCCTTGATGCGGTCGCCGCCGCGGTAGAAGTGGTCGAACTGGTTGTTCGGCAGCAGCATCGGCACGGCCGGGGTCGTCACACCCCGATCATGCCTGCTCGTGCCGCCGTGCGCCGTAGGGGTCGTACTCGGTCATGGCGTTGTCGAGACTGAGCACGAAGGCGTCGGCGTCGTAGGGCTGCAGGCGCTCGTCGGCGTCCTCGCGCCGGACCGCGGCGGTGCCGCCGTAGGGCGCGAGCTCCCGCTGGAGCGCCTCGAGCACGCCGTCCGGCAGGTACTGCTCCTGGTCGTTCCAGTTCACCGTGACGGTCTGGTCGACGACGTAGGGGCGGCGGCCGGTCGCCTCGACATAGCGGTACCCCATCGGGATCCAGTCGTCGCAGACGCTCCGGGTCGCGTGCCCGTTGCCGCACCACACGAGCAGCCGGGGCACCCGCTCGGCGATGACGGCGATGTTCAGGGCCTGCTCGCGCTCCCGCCGGTTCGTGTGCTCCTGCGTGACCAGCAGCTCAGGGGTGGCCGACAGCTCGGGATCCGTCCACGCCTCGTAGGACCAGAGCCGCCACCCGAGGCCGAGCGCCGTGCCGGTGAGCTCCCGCATGTCGGGCTGGGCCAGGTAGGCGCCCTCGACGGCGACCTGCCCGGTCCAGCTCTCGGGCTCGCGGGGTCGCGGGGCGGGCAGGGCCTCCATCGCGAGATCCCGGACGCCGAGGTCGTGCGCGGCCCGGACGAGCCGGACGCCGACCCGCCGGGTCCGCTCGCAGCGGCGCCAGCCGTCGTGGGCCTCGTTCGCCATCACCACGTCCGCGGCGCCGAAGGCGACGCCGGCGAGCTCCTCGACGGTCAGCCAGTCGGTCACGTCCCCCACCTCCTCGGGTCGTCAGGGGTCGAGCTCCTGGAAGACGGTGATCTGCAGCCCGGCCGGCGCCTCCAGCCGGGCGTTGAGCGAGCGCCACGGCGTCTCGATCGGCGGCATCAGCACCTCGGCGCCGCCGTCGCCGAGCCGGTTGGTGACCTCCTCGGCGTCGTCGACCTCGAACGCGACGCGCAGCCGTGGCGCGACCTGCCGGCCGACCTCGACCTCGTCGATCATGCGTTTCTGGGCGGGGTTCGCGATCTCGAGCGTTGCGCGCCCGGCGTCGAGGATGACCACCCGGGCGTCCCCGGGGCCGGCGAACGCGCCCTCCTCGGGCATGCCGAGCAGGTCGCGGTAGAACCGGACCGCACTCTCGTAGTCCTCGGCCTCGACGACCAGGCGCAGCTGTCGCACCCGGCCGTGGCCCCCGTGGTCCGTCTCGCCCGGCATGTCCCGAGTCTGCAGCACGTGGCCGCCCCCGCCACGGCGGCCGGCCCTGTCGTGTCGGAGCCGCCGGGTAGCGTCGTCGGCGTCATGAGCGCAACCCTCCTCGCCCGCGGCCTGGCCGCCGCGCACGGCGACCGCGTGCTGTTCTCCGGGCTCGACCTCGTCGTCGCCCCCGGGGACGTCGTCGGGCTCGTCGGCGCGAACGGCGCCGGCAAGTCCACGCTGCTGCGGCTGCTCGCCGGCCTCGACGCACCCGAGGCGGGCTCGGTGGCCCTGTCGCCGGCGACCGCGACCGTCGGCTACCTGCCGCAGGAGCCGGAGCGACGTCCGGGCGAGACGGTGGCCGCGTTCCTGGCGCGCAGGACGGGCGTCACCTCCGCGCAGGAGCATCTGGACGCCGCCACCGCCGCGCTGGCCGCGGGCGAACCGCTGGACGGCGTCCCGGCGGACGACGCC
>DASQJO010000364.1:0-6174 GCA_035630955.1 Kineosporiaceae bacterium | reverse complement strand
CCGTACGGGTCGTGGTTGGCGTACAGGTAGAGCCCGCCGTAGAGCAGCGGGATGATCGACAGGGCCAGGACGGCGATCTTGGGCAACCGGCCGGCGGTGATCCGCCGGAGTTCGCCGAAGCCCATGCGCAGCGCGCTCACGAGGGGTTCTCCTGCAGGTCGGAGGCGGCCGATCCGAGGGCGACGGGCGCCGGGTCGGTCCACGGGTGCGCCCACTCCGCCGTCGTGAGCTGGTAGGCGCTGGCGTCGGTGCAGGTGACGACGACGGCGTAGCCGGCCGAGGCGTACTCGCCGGCGAGCTGCCACCACGTCCCCGGGTCGCCGCCGAACCGGTCGGGGACGGTGAGGACGAGGGCGAGGACGCCGGGTCGCGCCGCGGCGAGCTCGGTGAGGACGGCGGTCCGGACGTCGGGAGGTACGGCCTCGAGCTGGTGCCCGGCGAGATGGCCGAGGCCGCGCTGGTCGAGGTAGGCCTGCACGGCGCCGGAACGGGTCGGGCGGTCCGCCATCGCTAGCTCCTCGCCGACGACGGTGCGCAGCGGCAGGACGTCGTCCGGCTCGCTGACGCCGGGGACGTCGACGAGGGCGACCGCACGCCGCAGCCGGCGTCCCGTGCGGTCGCCGTCCAGCTCGACGGAACCGGCGTCCACGTGCAGCCGCCCGGCCAGGGCGAGGGCGAGCGCGGTGTGGCCGTGACCCGGCTCGCCGGCGACGAGCAGTCGCTCGCCGCTGCGGACGGCGAGGCTGGTGGGCTCGAGCAGCCGGACCGGCCGGGCGTCGACCCGGACGCCGACCGCCCGTAGTTCGTGCGATGTCACGAGGGCTCCCCGAGAGTCGTCGTCAGGGCGGCGTCCACGTGGACGTCGACCCGGGCCGGGTCCGCGCCCGCGACGGCGAGGGCGGTGACGGCGGTGACGCGCGCGGCGTCCCCGGCGTCCAGGGTCCCCTCCACGACGGCGTCGAACACGGTGAGCGGAACGGCCTGGACGAGGCGTGCGACCACCTCGCACGGCATGGCCGTGTGCAGGGCGCCGCACGCGCGGCCGGCCTCGACGAGCTCCATCCGGAAGGCTCGCACGTTCCCCGTGTGCCTGGCCACGTGCTCGAGGTGCTCGGGGCGGGTGGCGAGTCGGCCGAGGAGCCGGTAGCGCTCGACGCTCCGCCAGAGGGCGACCTCGAGCCGGGCGAGCGTCGTCAGCGGGTGCTCGGCCTCCGGCCTGCTCTCGCGCACGACGCGGACGACGTCGGCGACGGCCTGCCCGGCACGGTCGGCGAGTGCCGTGACGAGCGCCTCCCGCGAGGGGAAGTGTCCGTAGACCGTCCGCCGGGTAAGTCCCGCGGCGCGGGCGACGGCGTCGAGGCCGGCGTCCGGGTCCTCCGCGAGCGCGCGCAAGGCGGCGTCGAGGAGGGAGTCGCGGTTGGCCTCCGCGTCCCGTCGACGCCGCTGCTGTCGCTCGTCCACGCAGCTGAGGCTAGGAACATGCACAGCGCTGTGCAAGTTGAATCCGGTGAACTCATCGACGACCTTGCACAGTCCTCAGGCCCGACTAGCCTGATCTCACGGAGGGTGCCCTCATGACGATCTCCCAGCCGCCGCGCCGACACCGCGTGGTGATCATCGGCTCCGGCTTCGGCGGCCTGTTCGCCGCGCGCGCCTTCGACGGTGCCCCGGTCGACGTCACGCTGATCGCGCGGACGTCGCACCACCTCTTCCAGCCCCTGCTCTACCAGGTGGCGACGGGCATCCTGTCGTCCGGCGAGGTCGCGCCGGCGACCCGCGAGATCCTCAAGCGCCAGCGCAACGTCACCGTGCTCCTCGGCGACGTCGAGAAGATCGACGTCGAGGCCCGGACCGTCACGTCCGTCTCGCCCGACCGGACCACGGTCACCCCGTACGACAGCCTCATCGTGGCCGCGGGCTCGAGCCAGTCCTACTTCGGGCACGACGAGTTCTCCGAGTTCGCGCCCGGCATGAAGAGCATCGACGACGCCCTCGAGCTGCGTGGACGCATCTTCGGCGCCTTCGAGCTCGCCGAGCTCGAGGACGACCCCGCCGCCCGGCAGCGCCTCATGACGTTCGTCGTCGTCGGCGCGGGCCCCACCGGCGTCGAGATGGCCGGCCAGATCGCCGAGCTCGCGCACCGCACGCTGCACGGCGACTTCCGCCGGATCGACCCCCGGAACGCCAGGATCATCCTGCTGGACGCCGCGCCCCGCGTGCTGCCGGGCTTCGCCGAGCGGCTGTCGACCAAGACCCAGGCCAAGCTCGAGAAGCTGGGCATCGAGGTCCAGCTCGGTGCCATGGTCGACGGCATGGACGCGACCGGCCTCGACGTCAAGGACACCGACGGCACGCACCGCCGCATCGACGCCGTCACCAAGATCTGGGCCGCCGGGGTGCAGGCCAGCCCGCTGGGGCTGCAGCTCGCCCAGCAGACCGGCGTCGAGGCCGACCGGGCGGGCCGCGTGAAGACCCTGCCCGACCTCACGCTGCCGGGGCACCCGGAGATCTTCGTGGTCGGCGACATGCTCGGTCTCGACCTGCCCGGCGTCGCCCAGGTGGCGATGCAGAGCGGCAAGTACGCCGCGAAGCGGATCGTCGCCCGGCTCGACGGCACGGCGGAGGACGAGAAGCCGTTCCGCTACTTCGACAAGGGCAGCATGGCGACGATCTCGCGGTTCTCCGCGATCGCGCAGATCGGCAAGATCCAGCTCACGGGCTTCATCGCCTGGCTGGCCTGGCTGTTCATCCACATCGTCTACCTCATCGGGTTCAAGAACCGGGTGACGACGCTGCTGCACTGGTTCGTGAGCTTCATCGGCCGCGGCCGCTCGGAACGTGCGGTGACGACGCAGCAGGTCTTCGCGCGCATGGCGATGCGCCGGCTCGAGGAGGTCGAGGGACGCTCGCTGAACGAGGTCGTCGCCGACGAGCTGAACGCCGGAGCAGGAGAGCCCCGCCGGACCGCCTGATCGGGTCTGTTGGCGTGCCCGCCTAGATTGACGGGCATGCCGTCGCTCCCGGACCGGGCCCGTGCCGTCGTCGTCGGGGGCGGCGTGATCGGGTGTTCCGTCGCGTACCACCTGGCCGAGGCCGGCTTCGGCGAGGTGCTGCTGCTTGAGCGCGACCGTCTGACCTCGGGGACGACGTGGCATGCGGCCGGCCTGATGGTGACGTTCGGGTCGACGTCCGAGACGTCGACACGCATCCGGCAGTACACGCGCGACCTCTACGGCCGGCTCGAGGCCGAGACCGGCCAGTCGACCGGGCTGCGGCAGGTGGGCTTCGTCGAGCTGGCGACGGACGCCGACCGCGTCGAGGAGTACCGCCGGACGGCGGCCTTCGACCGCTACTGCGGGGTCGACGTGCAGGAGATCGGGCCGTCGGACGTCGCCGCTCTGTTCCCGCCCGCCCGCGTGGACGACGTCCTCGCCGGCTTCTACGTCGCGGACGACGGCCGCGCCGACCCGGTCGACGTCACGATGGCGCTCGCGAAGGGGGCGCGGCGGCTGGGCGCGACGATCGTCGAGGGTGTGCCGGCGACCGGCGTCCTCGCGACGTCCGCGGGCGGCGGCCGGCGTCGGGTGACCGGGGTCCGGACGCCGGTCGGCGACGTCGAGGCCGAGGTCGTCGTCAACTGCACCGGCATGTGGGCGCGCGAGCTCGGCGCGGCGGACGGTGTCGCGCTGCCGCTGCAGGCCGCCGAGCACTACTACCTCATCGTCGACGGCGTCGACGGCATCACGCCCGACCTGCCGGTTCTCGAGGACCCGGGGTCCTACGGGTACTACCGCGAGGAGACCGGCGGGCTGATGGTCGGCCTGTTCGAGCCGGCCTCCGCGCCGTGGCGGCTCGAGGGCGTCCCGTCGGACTTCTCGTTCGGCACGCTCCCACCGGACTGGGACCGGATGACGCCGTTCCTCGAGACGGCCATGAGCCGGGTGCCGGGCTCGCTCACCGGCGGCGTCCGGACCTTCTTCTGCGGACCCGAGAGCTTCACGCCCGACCTGCAGCCGCTCGTGGGCGAGACGCCCGAGGTCGGCGGCTACTTCGTCGCGGCCGGGATGAACTCGATCGGCATCCTCAGCGGTGGCGGCATCGGTCGGGTGCTCGCCCGGTGGATCGTCGACGGCCGGCCCGACGTCGACGTCACGGCGATGACCGTCGAGCGCGTGCAGCCGTGGCAGACGAACCTCGAGTACCGCCGGGAACGGACGGTCGAGGTGCTCGGGACGGTGTACGCGCCGCACTACCCGTACCGGACGATGCGCACGGCGCGCGGGGCGAAGCGGTCGGTGCTGTACGACCGGCTGGCCGCGGCCGGTGCGCGGTTCCGCGACGTGAGCGGATGGGAGGGCGCGGACTGGTTCGGCCCGCCGGGTGAGCACCCCTTGACGTGGGGGCGGCCCGGGTTCTTCGGCGAGTGGGCGGCCGAGCACCACGCCGTGCGGACGGACGTCGGGGTGTTCGACATGTCGTTCATGGCGAAGTTCCTGGTGCAGGGCCCGGACGCCGGTCCCTTGCTGTCGTGGCTCTCGGCGAACTCGGTCGACGGACCGTGCGGGCGGGTGACCTACACGCCGTGGCTCAACCAGGGCGGGACGGTCGAGGCCGACCTCACGGTGACGAAGGTCGACGAGGAGCGATACCTGGTCGTCGCCTCCGACACGGTGCACCGGCACGTCGAGACGTGGATCCGGCGCCACCTGCCGGGCCGGGCGGCGACCGTGACGGACGTGACGTCGGGATTCACGCTGCTCAGCCTGCAGGGGCCGCGGTCGAGGGAGCTCCTGGGGTCGCTGACCCCGGAGGACCTGTCGACGGAGGCGTTCCCGTTCCGGACGGCGCGGGAGATCGAGGTGGGGCTGGCCCGGGCGCTCTGCTTGCGCATCACGTACGTGGGCGAGCTCGGGTACGAGCTGTACGTGCCGACCGAGCACGCCGCGGACGTGTTCGACCGGCTGGTCGCGGCCGGGGCACGGCCGGTGGGGCTCAAGGCGCTCGGCAGCCTGCGCCTGGAGAAGGGCTACCGCGACTACGGGCACGACGTCGACAACACCGATCCGGTCGACGACGTCGGGCTGGGGTTCGCCGTGCGCGTCGGCAAGCCGGGCGGGTTCCTCGGCTGCGAGGCCGTCGTCGAGCACCGGTCGCGGCCGGTGCGGCAGCGGCTCGTCCACGTGCTGCTCCGCGACCCGGACCCCCTGCTGTTCCATGCCGAGGTCGTGCACCACGACGGGCATGCCGTCGGTTACGTGCGCGCGGGTTCCTACGGCCACACGCTCGGAGGGGCGGTGGGCCTGGCGATGGTCGAGGTCGAGGACGTCGACACCGTGGGCGCCGGCTCGTGGACGGTCGACGTCGCGGGCCGGTCCGTGCCGTGTGACGTGTCGCTCGCCCCCTTCTACGACCCGCGGTCCGAACGCGTCCGCGCCTAGCTGTCACACTTCGGGGCCTTCCGGCACCTGTCATGCACGTCCCTGCGGAAGTCAGGGGTCGAGCGAGAACAGGGGAGTCGTCGGGTGGCCACCTACACCGTCAACACGCACGAGGTCGCGGGCGTCGCGCAGCAGGTGACAAGCGGGTCCGCGGAGATCGAGAACCAGCTCCACACCCTCATGGGGCAGATCCGGAGCCTGCACGGCAACTGGCAGGGCTCGGCGTCGTCCGCGCTGCAGGAGCTCTACGCCCGCTGGCACACCCAGGCCGAGGCGCTCAAGGAGACGCTGCGCGAGATCGGCGACCAGATGCGTCAGGCCGCGGCCGAGTACGAGGCGAACGAGGCGGCCAACACGAGCCGGTTCCGCGTCTAGGCACCGCGGTGGCCGACTTCTCGGTCGACACGGGGGACCTGGGCGCGCTCGCGCACGCGTTCGCGGCGGCCGGCTCGGACGCGCGGGGGATCGCGGCGTCGTTCCGCTCGGGCGCCGGGCGGCTGACCGGCGGCGACGCGCTGGGAAGTCCGCGGGTTGTCGCGCAGTACGCGCAGGCCTACGACCAGTGGACGCACAACCTCGACGAGATCGCCTCGTCGATGGAGAAGCTCGCGCGTGCCCTCGGGTTGGCGCGGGACCTCTACGAGCTGGCGGAACGCGACGCCACCGTCCGCAGCCGCTGAGGCTCGGCAGATTCCGGATCCGGGGGGCTCCGCCGCACCCGGCGACGACGGGGAGG
>DASQJO010000363.1:0-8413 GCA_035630955.1 Kineosporiaceae bacterium | reverse complement strand
CCCGGCAGCACGAGCCGCGCGGCAGCCGTCCACGCGGACGCCTCGACGGGCAGGTGCGCCCGCCCGCCCGTCAGGGTGAGGGCGGCGGGATTCGCGTAGGTGACGAGGCCCCGCTGGGTGTCGACGAGCAGCACGGCGACGGCGGCGTCGTCGGCCGGCCGCACCGTCCCGCCCATCCAGCTCGGCGTGACCGCACCGCCGGCGTCGACCACCGCGCCGGCTTCGTCCTGCACGAACTCCACCCTGCCCCAACTCGCCCTTCCGCTCGCTCCTGCAGCTGTCGGACCGACCCCATGGGACCACGACCGAGCAGCATCATCATGGACCGGGCCCGAGGTCGCCAGGGGTTGCAGGGTTCCCGTCGCCCTGTCGGGGACGTCGTCTTGACCGGGTCTTGACGCAGGGCTTGACGTCCGACCCGTCACGCTGCGCGGTCACGCTCAGGTGCCGGCGAGGCGTGGCGGCACTGGAGTTCCGAGGGGCCGCCCATAGCGCAGGAGCGGTCGGTGCGCGCGCCGAGTCAGCGGCCCTGGTGATCCTGTGACGGGGGGTGTCGATGGGGCGGAAAGGGTCTGCGACATGCCTCGGGTGGATACGGAACGTCAGGAGTCCAGCACCAACGGTCGCATCAATTTGCCATGAAGGGTTCCCACCGGGGCCAATCCGGACCTAGTGTGTCGGACGACTGATCCGGTCGTGGTTCCCGGTACGCTCCGTGACCGGAAGACTGCGCCGTTAAGACGGTGGAAAGAGGTGCCGCCATGCAGGTCCAGCGCGCCCGGGCGAACCGGCCGTTCCGGTCGGTGCCTCCCGCCGCCGGCTGCACGGTCCGCTGACCGCCGACCCTCCACGCCGCTCGTGTGCAGCCTCCGCCGACGGTCCCTCCGGCCCCGACCTCCCCGCTCGCGGTGCGGCCTGCCCGCGCGCCTCCGTGCGCACGCGTCGCCCCGTCCCTGCTCCAGGAGCCAGCCATGAACCACTACGAGGCGCTCCGCGCCGCCTGTGCCGCCACGACGCCCTCCGGCATCAACATGGACGGCCTCGTCTCCCTGCTCCTGTGGATCATCGGGATCGGCGCCACGCTCGTAGGAGCCAAGATCATTTTCCGATCGGACCGGCAGTCGCCGCGGCAGACCGGCAACACGGTGCTGAACCTCGGCGTCGGCGCGGCCGTCATCGTCTTCTTCCTCGGGTCGGCGACGATCTGGACGACGTTCGGCGGCGTCCGGGACGTCGTCCTGCGGGGCGGCGCGTCCTCGAGCGCCTGCTGACCGATGCCGTCCGAGCTGAGGACCGACGACGAGGTCACGGACTGGCAGTACCAGTGGCAGGGGCCGGACGGCGCCGAGAGCTGGTGGCCCGCCATGCCGTTCGTCCATGCCCAGATCTACCTCCTGACGCTGTTCCCGGCGTTCCTCCTCGGCGTGCTGCTGGCCTGGGGGTTCGGGACGGGGCTGGTCTCCCGCGTCGTGCCGGTGGTCGCGTGTCTCGGCGTGGGCTGGTTCGTCGTCTCGGAGTGGGTCAAGCACGTGGACTCCGCGCGTCCGATCGCCTGGCATCGCGCGGTGCTGCGGAGCGAGTTGCGCGCGCCGCGACCGCCGGCCGCGAAGGCGACGGCGTCCGTCGCGACCTCGGTCGGTCACCTCGTCGAGCAGGCGGCCCCGCCCGCGCCCACCGACGGGACGGACGAACGGGACGACGAGACGGACGAGACGGACGAGCGGGACGACGAGCGGGGCGACGAGACGGATGACGAGGGGCCGGGGCGCACCACCTGGTCGGCGTTCCTGGCGTGAGGAGGGTCCCCGCATGAGGCTGCGCCGCCGCGGCGACGCACCCCCGGCCGTGCAGGAGCGCCAGGTCCCCCTGCAGGCGCACGCTGTCGCCGGCAACCTCCTGGCCGGCGGGGACGGCGTGTGGGCCTGGTACCGGCTGTCGGACGCCCCGTACTGGTTCACCGACGTCGCCCACCGCCGCCAGCACCGCAGCGCCGTCATGGCCCGCTTCGCCGACCTGGTGGGTCATCGCCTGCAGTTCCGCATCACCGAGCACCCCGTGGCGGCGAAGGCGTGGGCGTCGGACTTCCGGTCGCGCACCGCGGCCAGGGCCCGGACGCCGGAGTCCGCCCGCGCCGAGTCGTGGGACGACGTCGTCGACCTCATGCGCGACCGGATCGAGGAGCTGCCGGCGCTCACCGTGCCCGCCGGCTACGTCGGCGTCCGGCTCGCCCGGGAGAAGGCGAACCACCAGCAGCTGCGGGCGCTGCTGGCCGGCGAGACCCCGCGCGGCCTCAAGGACACCGCTGACGCGCTGCTGCGCGTCGACCACGTCGTCGCCGGCGAGGGCTGGAGCGCCCGTCCGGTGACCGGACGCCGTCTGGCCTGGCTCATCGCGTCCTCCCTGACCCCCGGTCTGCCCGTCAGCTCCGAGTCGCTCGCGGGCGCGGACGAGGGCTGGGACGACGCGACCATGGAGGAGTTCGTCGCTCCCGTCCGGACGACCGCGGAGCCGTGGGCCCCCGCCGTCCGGATCGAGGCCCTGCGGCAGGGCCGGATGCAGACCGTGTACGCCGCCGTCGCCTCGCTCAGCCGCACCCCTGCCCGCTTCGAGGACGACCCGCGGGCGCCGCTGTTCGCGTGGGGCCTGGGGCTGCCGTGGAAGGTCCAGTGGTGCGCGGACGTCGACGTCGTCGACGGGCACGACCTCGCCAAGCGCGCCACCCGGGTGCGCGAGGAGCTCGACGACCAGATCGACCACATGCACGAGCTGCGCCGCAAGCCGCCGCTGCGGCTGACCCGGCTGCGCGACGAGGCGGCCCGGGTCGAGGACGATCGGACCAACCCCCTGCTCGACGTGCGCGTCCGCCTTGTCGGCACCGTCCGCGCGCTCGTGACGGGCGGCACCCGGGACGAGGCCGTGTCGCGGCTCGACGAACTGGTGCGGCGCGCCGTCCGCGACCAGGGCGCCGTCCTCTCCACGCACCCCGGCCAGTGGGCCGCGGTCCGCTCCTTCGTCCCCGGCGAGCACGACCCGACCACCGCGACCGGCTTCGTGCGCGAGGTCCCCGCCGCGCTCGCGGCCACCTGGGGACCGAACACGAGCACCCGCGTGCTCGACGAGGCCGGGCCCTACCGGGGCTGGACGACCCGGCGGGCGACCACCCCCGTGTTCTGGTCGCCCCAGGACGGACCCGCGCACGGCCGGTCCGGGCTCACCGTCATCTGCGCGATCCAGGGCGGCGGCAAGACGTACGCCGCGGCCTCGACCTGGGAGCTCGAGGTGCGGATGGGGCACCTCGCGCACGTCCTGGACCCGTCGGGGCTGCTCCGCCGGCTGCTCGAGCTGCCCGCGCTGCGCAAGACGGTCCGCGAGATCGACCTGCAGCACGCGGCGTCCGGCATGCTCTCGCCGTGGCGGCTGGTCCCCGATCCCGTTCGGGAGGACTACGCGCCCGCGGCCCCCGTCGTCCCGCTGCCCGCGGCGCCCTCCCGCGTGGCCCTCGAGGACGCGGCCGTCCGGGAGGAGATGGCCGACCGGGAGCTCCGGCGCGACCGCGCCTTCGAGTCGGCGCGCGCGGCCGCCGAGGAGGAGCGCCGCAGCCTAGCCGTCGAGCTGCTCCTGAGCCGGCTCCCCGCGCAGCTCGTCGAGGACAGCCCGGACGCGCGGATCATCGTGCGCGCGGGCGTGAACGCCGTGGGCGGCGCGTTCGGCACCGACCCGTGGGACGCCGTCGACGCGATCGGGAAGGAGAGCGAGCGCGGCAAGGCGATCGCACGGATCATCCGGGACAGCGCGACCGCCCGGGGAGGCCGGCTCATCCTGCCGCCGCCCAACGCCAAGGACGGCGCGACGGACGTGCTCGCGCACGACCCCGTGCTCATCACGGCACCGAACATGCCGGTGCCCGCCGCGAACCTGCAGCGCCGCCAGTGGAGCGAGGACGAGCAGCTCGCGGCCGGCCTCATGCGGGCCGCAGCCTGGTTCCTTACCCGGGCGATCTACCTCACCGGCCAGGACCCGAAGTTCGTCGACATCGAGGAGGCGGGCGACATCGGCGGCAGCGAGGCCGTGCGCGGGCTCGCCCAGCGCGCGTCGCTGCACACCCGCAAGTCCAATGCGGCGCTGCTGCTCTCGCTGCAGAACCCGTCGCGGCTGCTCGACCTCGACCCCGAGATCGGCAACCTCATCGGGACGATGATGATCGGCCGCTCGGAGGACCCGGGCGCGGCGGCCGCCGCGCTGCGGCTCGCGGGCCTGTCCACCGAGTTCGGCGGCGTCGTGCAGACCCTGCGGACGGGCGAGATGCTCGTCCGCGACCACTGGGGCCGAGCCGCGACGGTGCACTGGGACAGCGAGTACCGCACGGCGCTGCACGAGGCGCTGCGCAGCAACCCGCCCGCGACGAGCACGGACATCGACATCACCGGTGTCGAGGTGCTGACGGCATGAGCGCGGCATGAGCCCGGCGAGCCGGCGGACGACGGGGCGCGTGCCCCGTCCGCTCCGACGGCGCAGCCGCGCCCTCGGCCTGCTCGGGGTCGTCGCCGCGCTCCTCGCCGTCGTCGCCACGCCGGTGGCGGCGTTCGCCTCGACGTCGGCGCCTCCGGCCACCTCGGCCGCGCCGGCGGCGCCCGCCGCGCCGTTCGGCTCCTGCACCAACCCGCCCGAGGCGGCGGCCGCGGACGAGGTCGTCGGCGGCGTCCTCGACCCGGCCAGCGCGAACCTGCCGGCCCCGCTCAACCCGGGGGCCACGTCCACCGCGCGCAAGGCGACGACGCAGCTCGACCTGTGGGGCTGGACCGGCTTCGCCTGGCCCGACTACGACCCCGGCTCCTCGTTCGGCAGCTGCACCCTCGGGCAGGCGGGGCACATCGAGGACACCGTCGTCGGGTTCGTCGCCCGCGCCCAGCTCGAGACCCTGGTCTGGGCGTCCGCCGCCACCACCGGCGTCGCCCGGGCCGCCTACGACCCGCACAAGTACGACGTGCTCAGCGGGCTGGAGGGGACGATCCGCGACGGCCTCGGCGACGGCATCGCCAAGGTGCTGTTCCCGCTGCTCGCGGCGTGCGTCGGCGGCTGGCTCGTGGTCACCGCCGACCGCCGGTCCCCCCGCCAGCAAGCGCGGAGCGCGGGCGGCGTCATCCTGCTGGGCATCAGCGTGGTGCTCGTCGCGGTGTGGACGATGACCCTCGGGCCACGCCTGGACGAGCAGATCACGAAGACGGTCACGTGGATCGACGCGACCATCAACCGGACGCCGACCGACAGCGACCCCGGCCGCGAGATCGGCGAGAGCCTGCGGACCAACCTCCTCGAGCCGACCTGGCGCTTCGGCATGTTCGGCACCGTCGACGGCGCGACGGCGAAGAGCTACGGCCCCCAGCTCCTGCACAGCGCCGCGATCAGCAACCAGGAGCGCGCCGACCTGCAGGCGGACCCGAAGCTCAAGGACGACCAGCAGAAGATCTCGAGCGCCCTCTCCGACCTCGCCGACGCCAAGGCGCAGGCGTACGACAAGTTCGCCGCCAAGCTCAAGGACTCCGACCCGCGCGCCTACCTGGTGCTCGCGGGGTCGCACAACGATAGGCGACTGTGGGCCGCGACCACCGGCTGGATCGTCTACTGGGGCGTCGGCGCGATCCAGTGGCTCGCGTCCGTGCTGTCGATCTGGTGCCTGGTCATCGTGCGGCTCATCGTGCAGGCCTGGCCGGCGGTCGCGCTGCTGGGTCTGTTCCGGCCGCGCGCCGCCGTGCGCGTCCTCGGCATCGCCCTCGGGGCCGCCATCGCCGACGTCGGCGTGTCCGCGGTGGCGGCCGTCGAGCGCGTCGCGATGCGGGCGATCCTCTCGTGGCAGGCCGATGGCGGGGGCATCGCCGCGATCGTGCTGGCCGTCGTCGTCGCGGCGATCTCGCTGTGGGCCTGCTGGCCGTTCGTGCGGTGCGTGCCCGGCGTGCCGCGCCGCATCAAGCAACTCGGCACCCCGTTCACCGGCGGCCGCTCGCGCCGCGCACTGCCGTCGGGGGAGGAGCGTCCCGAGCTCACCACCGCGCCCGTGTCGCGCACGCCGGGCGAGGGCGACCTCGTGCTCGTCGACGCCCTGCCCGCCGAGGCCGCACCGGGCCGCGAGGTCGTGCCGGTCGCCCGCCCGCGCGCGCCGGTGGAATCGCCGCCGCCCCGCGCAGCGCCCCCCGCGCCCGCCCGCGCATCCGCCGCCGAACCGTCCCAGGAGGCGCCGTGGACGTCCGTTCCCTTCGCCGAGCCGTCGTCCGTCGGCTCGCGGCCCTCCGCGCCTGGGTCGCGTGGTCTCCCCGCCGCGCCGGAACGGTCGTTGGAGTCTGCCTGACGGTCCTGCTCGTCAGCCCCGTCGCCGCGGGCATCACCCGCAACGTCACCGCTCGGCCCGCGTCCACCGATGCCGGGACGCCGGTGGCGACGCCCTCGCCCACGTCGTCGAGCGGCCCGGCGGACGCCGTGCAGCCGGGCGGGGGAGCGCCGGTGGTGACGGCGACGCCGTCCGGCCCCGACGACTCCGACACCGAAGCCTCCGCGGCGGACCAGTCGGCGGCGTCCGCCGCGGCGGCCCGCTTCGCGTCGCTGTGGCTCGCCGGTGCCTTCCTCGAGGACCGCAAGCGCTGGGCGGACACCCTGTCGCCGCTGGTCGACCCCTCGCTGCGGCCGTTCCTCGAGGCGACGCCGGCGTCGGCCATCCCGCGCACGTCGCTCGCCACGTCGGTCCCGCAGCTGGTGGCGCCGACGTTCGGCGCCGTGCGCGTGACGTTCGCGGACGGGACCGGCATGGACCTGCAGATGTCGGCGTCCGGCTCGCGCTGGCGGGTGGTGCAGTACCTCCCCACGGCCACGCCCTGACTCGGGGCGCTCATGAGTGCTGGGGGGCCGCGAGGGGCGCGGCTGGCCGTGATCGCCGGCGTGGGCGGGATCGTCGTCGCCGCCGGCGTCGTCTCGGTCGTGCTCGTGATGGCCGTCGTCCTCTTCTTCGGCGGCACGCCGGACCCCTCGCCGGGTGCTCCCGTGGCCTGCGGCGGCGGCTCCGGATCGGGGACCACGGCCGCCCTGCCGGTGCTCGACTCCGGACCGCGGATCGCCTCGCTCGACGCCGACCAGACCGGCAACGCCCGCACCATCGTCCGGGTCGCGTCCTCGCTGTCGGCGTCCCACGGCCTGGACGCCGCCGGGACCCGGCGCGCCGCGATCATCGGGATCATGACCGCGATGCAGGAGTCGACCCTGCGGAACCTGAACTACGGTGACCGCGACTCGCTCGGGCTGTTCCAGCAGCGGGCCGCCTGGGCCGGCGCCGCCGAGCGGACGACGCCCTCCGCCGCCGCGACCATGTTCTACACCGGTGGCCACGCGGGGCAGCGCGGTCTGTTCGCGATCCCGTCCTGGCAGTCCATGCCGCTCTGGGCCGCGGCCCAGGCCGTGCAGGTCAGCGCGTTCCCCACCGCCTACGCGAAGTGGGAGCGAACGGCGGTCGCCGTGGTCGGTTCACTGCTCGGCGGCGGATCCGGCGTCCCGGTGGCGTCGCCGAGCAGTGAACCGACGGTCCGGACGATCGCCCTGCCCGACTCGATCTGCGCGGCCGGCGCCGGGTCCCTCGACGGGACCGCCGGCGCGCCGGCGCAGCCGTCGGCGAAGGGGTGGGTCCTCCCGCTGCCCGTCGGGAGCTACACGCCGACCTCGCCGTTCGGGTGGCGGGTGCACCCGATCCTGCACGACTGGAAGCTGCACACGGGCCAGGACCTCGGGGCCCCGATGGGCACATCGGTGTACGCGGCGGCGGACGGCCGGGTGACGACGTCCGGGCTCAACGGGACGGCGGGCAACCAGGTGATCCTCGACCACGGCGGCGGGGTGGAGTCGGTGTACGACCACCTCTCGGTGATCGGCGTCCCGGTCGGCGGGCGGGTGCGGGCCGGCCAGGTGCTCGGCCGGGTCGGCAGCACGGGCCGCTCGACCGGCGCCCACCTGCACTTCGAGATCCGGCTGCACGGCCGGCCGATCGACCCGGTCCCGTTTCTCAAGGCCCGCGGTGTGCAGCTCGTCGCCGGTCGCTGAACCGAGCGACGGCGAACGACGAGGCCCCCGGCGGGAACTCCCACCGGGGGCCTCGGTCGTGCTATCGGTGCGAGGTCACCACCGGACGGAGATCTTGACGACCTTGCCCGTGCCGGTCGGGTTGCCCTTGTCGTCCATCGGTGCGTTCACGCCCGCGTAGAGGGCGTGGCGGTAGAATTCGACCGAGGCGACGCCCGGCAGATCCAGCACCGGAGCGGGCTTGCCGTGCTCGATCGTCGAGATACGCCCGGCGAACAGCTCGGTGACGAGGATGCGGCCGCTCGTCGTGACAGCGAGGTTGGTCGCGCCGTTGAACCCGGTCGCGAGCCGCTTGAGG